>CALDSS010000166.1 GCA_937924495.1 uncultured Saprospiraceae bacterium | reverse complement strand
AAAGTGGAGAAGAAAGGAAGAACCAAAGAAGAATTAGATCAGGTCTTAGAATGGCTAACTGGATTTGATGTAGATAAAATACAACAGCTTATTGACGAAAAGGTGGATTATGAAACTTTCTTTCAACAAGCAAAATTACATCCCAACGCACACCTGATCAAAGGAGTCGTTTGTGGTTATCGAATAGAAGAGATTGAAGATGAATTTGAAGTCTATAAAAATTGTCGGCAAATGGAAAAGCTGATTGATGAATTGGCGAAGGGTCGTAAAATGGAGAAAATTTTACGGAAGGAAAAGTAAAAAAAGAGCACTATGGGATCTAAACTTAAACTTTGCTAAACCAACGGTTTCAAAGAATTACAAATGAAGTAACTCATTAATCAAGTTTAGTAAACCTTAGATTTAACTTTTGCCCCAAACAAAAAAAAATACTCAATGACTTTCATTATGAAAAAAATATACATCACGCTGATTATCAGTTTATTAGGGCTTTCACTCTCTGCCCAAAGCTTCTACGACACAGAAACTATTCAGGAGATAAAAATCTATTTCCAACAAACCAATTGGGATGAAGAGTTGGATAGATTATTTGTAGAAGGAGAAGAAGAGCGACTCCTCGCCGCGGTAGAAATCAATGGCGAGCGGTTTGATAGTGTGGGCATCCGCTACAAAGGATTTAGCTCCGTGAGTGTGGACAGAGTGAAAAATCCATTCAACATCAAACTCGACTATGTCAAAAATCAGGACTACGATGGTTTTGATAAAATTAAGTTGAGCAATGTGATTCAAGATCCTTCTTTTGTCAGAGAAGTATTGTCTTATGATATCGCTCGCAACTACATGCCTGCCTCCCGAGCCAACCACGCCAAAGTTTTTATCAATGATCAATATTGGGGATTGTATGTCAATGTCGAATCCGTAGATAAAGACTTTTTGTCCAAACACTTTTCAACCGTTGATGATGCCTTTTTTAAATGCAATCCCGACCATTTAGATTTGGATGGAGAGAACTCCAACCTGAGCAATTCGCCGGGCAATTCGCCAGAAGACTATCATGAATTATACGATATGCGCTCCGATGAAGGTTGGGAAGATTTGTTGGAATTGATTCAAGTTTTAAATGATAATCCAGAAGAAATAGAAACCGTATTAAATGTGGATCAGGCACTTTGGATGCATGCGTTCAATTATGCACTTATCAATTTTGACTCCTACATTGGGTATGCTCAAAACTATTATCTGTACAAAGAGCAAGGCGTCTTCCACCCTATTCTTTGGGATTTGAATATGTCATTTGGCAGTTTCCGTTTTACGGATGCCTCCGAAAATTTTGACGGATTTTCTGCCCGTCAAGCACAGCGCATTGACCCATTGTTGCACCACAACAGTGTTTCTATTTTGCCACGTCCGTTGATGCGCAATTTATTTGCAAACGACACCTACCGTCGCATGTATCTTGCCCACCTCCGCACCATTATGGAAGAAAATTTTGATAATGGAAATTATAAGTCAAAAGCAGAAGCACTCCAAACACTTGTCAGCGATGCCGTAGAATCTGATGCAAATAAATTCTATGGGTTCGATGATTTTCAAAATAACTTGACAGAGACCGTTTCAGATTTGATTGAGTACCCAGGCATTTTTGATTTGATGGACAATCGATCAGAATATATAAAAGATTACGACGGCATTCAAGGCGCTCCTGAAATTTCCAGAATTGAAACCCTCCCTTCCAATCCAATTGTAGGAGAGGAAATGACTATTACTGCTTATGTGCCCGGAGCTATTAATGTGCAATTGGCTTACCGTTTCAATCAAAATGAACCCTTTAAAAAAGTGGGCATGTTTGATGATGGAACCCACAATGACGGCACTGCCACCGATGCTACTTATGGAGCCATCATTCCAGCAATCGGGACAAATATCGAATATTACATTTATGGAGAAAATGAAGAAGCGGGTCGTTTTTCACCAGAAAGAGCGGCATTTGAGTTTCATAAAATTCAAGCTACCACCTCAGTTGCCACAGGCGAAGTTGTTATCAATGAATTCCAAGCTTCAAATGATGCAACGGCTGCCGATGAAGAAGGCGAATTTGATGATTGGATTGAATTATACAATACTACCAACGCGGACATCAATATTGGAGGGCTTTTCATTTCTGACAAAGAAGATAATCTCACAAAATTTGCTCTGCCCGACTATACCCTTCCGGCCAACGGATATGTGATCATTTGGGCAGATGAAGATGGAGGTCAAGGAGATTTACATGCTAATTTCAAACTTTCGGCCAGTGGAGAAACCATCCTTTTATCTTCTCCGGATTCTATGATTTTGGATATGATTTCCTTTGATACGGCCATGACGGATTTATCATGGGCAAGGCGTCCAAATGGAACGGGTAACTTTGAAGAAGGAAGCCCAACTTTCAATATGAATAACGATTTTTCGAGTGTAACTGACTTTGTGAATTATAAATTGGAAATGTTCCCAAACCCTGTAAATGAATTGCTGAATCTGCAATTTGGAGAACAAGTCCCAGAAATGATTCAAGTTTTTGATATAAATGGTCTTCCTTTGCGGAAAATTTCAAAAATTACGAATCCTTTTTATTTAAAAACCGATAAACTATCGGCGGGTCTATATTCCTTAAAATTAAGATATAAAGAAGGAGTTCAGACCATGAAATTTATAGTTAACCGCTAAATATATTCTCGAATTCGAAAAATTGGAATGGAAAAATTGATTGAAATCAGTTTTTCGAAATTGAAAAGAGATTATATTTTGCTTTCAAACAGTAAAATAAAATTTATAATCCATGGAGAAGTTCTGCACACTATTCATTTTATTTCTTTCCTTTTCTCTTTCTGCTCAATTTACAATTACGAATTACACCTCAGCAGATGGCCTTGCCAGCGATGATGTAAATTGTGTGACCATAGATGCCCAAGGTGATTTGTGGTTTGGAACCTCAGAAGGAATCTCAAAATTCGACGGAACCAATTGGTTTACCTTCAATATGGGCAATAGCCCAGGTTTGGCTGACAATAACATTACTGCCATTTTCTTCGATAATGACAACAACCTTTGGGTAGGTACTGACTTTGGTGCCAGCACTTTTGATGGAAATGATTGGCGCACCTACAATGAAGATAATGGTTTGATTGACAATCGAGTTACCCACATCAATTCTGGTAAAGAAGGAATTGTTTGGATTGGAAATCGAGACGGGGTTACTCTCAAAGAAGACAACGAGCTGATTTCTTTAGGAATGGCAGATGGGATGCCCTTTGGAGGGGTAACTTCAATAAGCTTTGATAATGCATCGAATGATAAGTACTTCGGTACAGCACTTGGCGGCGTCATCAAATTCAATGGAATTGACTTACTTCCTTTTCATGCAAATATTGGTTTGTTAAGTGATAAAATTACTTCCATTGCGATTGATGAAAATGATAATAAATGGGTTGGCACTTCTGCTGGTGTTTCTGTTTTGGACAATAGAGATTCATTGGTGATGAACCACAGTCGCATTTTTGAACTGCCGGCACCGGATACCTTGAACCCAGTAGAAGATGTAAAAATCGACTCTAAAGGTAGAGTTTGGGCTGGTGTTTATGTTGATTATTTGGTAACGGAAGGTGGCGTAAGTATGTATGACGGAATGACGTGGATTGACCTTGATGTAGAAGATGGATTGGTCGGCCCAGTGGTTCGTCAATTAGCAATTGAAGCAAATGATGATGTTTGGGTTGCGACCAGTACAGGTGTTTCAAAAATCACTTTCCCTTTTACGCCTCCATCAAGTACTCAAAATTTGATTCCTGAAAACTTCAAAGTTTTCCCTAATCCAGTTTCTGATAATTTGATAATTGAATTACAACCTGAAAGTAGCAATCGTTTAGTTTCAGTTTATAATTCAGTAGGGCAAATCATTGCTCGCGATATTATTCCAAATTCATTGAATCAGTTTTCAATTCCAATGAACCAGCATGCAGCAGGTTTGTATTTTGTAGAAATTGGAAACCAAATCATGAAGGTGATTAAGGAGTAATTATAATTCAGAATGGAGAATTAAAAATGGAGAATTGGCGTGTTTGTCAATTCTCCATTTTCAATTCTCCATTCTCACCTCTCCTACTTCATCGTCACTTCTCCTTTTACGATTTCGATGTGTCCATCAAAAAATTCAATCTCTGCGAAGTAAGTATAAACGCCTGAATTGAGCATGACTCCTTTATACGTTCCGTCCCATCCATTTGCAGGATCCACTGTTTGAGCAGTTGCAGGTGGGAAATTATAATTTTCGAAAATCGTCTCTCCCCATCTATCAAAAATCAAGAATGATTTTACGCTGGTGACATATTCTGAGTTTCCATAAATTCCAAAGTAGTCGTTGACTTGGTCATTGTTTCTTGGCGAAAATGCTGTCGGAACATATACCCAATGTTCAATCAAGCCTGTAATTGAAATTTCGTCAGTAGCAGCACAACCTGCCATATTTTCGATTCTAACAGTATAAATAGTTTCGCCTTGTGGAGAAACCCAAAGGCTTATACAATTATTGATATTCGTTTCATCACAGGCAGGCAGTTGATCGGCAGGTGACCAAGTGATAGCAGACAAATCAAACAAACTCGCATCCGTACTCGCCGTCAACTCAACACTATCCGCAAATGGAACTGGGTTTTGACCACTCGTGATTTGAATTTCAACCGCTAAATCATCGGGTTCTTCAATCGCAAAAGTCAAGGTATCAGCACAGCCATTACTTCCTCTTCCGACAATGGTATATTCACCTGGGCCTAAATTTTCCAGTAAGGTTCTATCTGAAAAAGCACTTCCATTTACAGAAAATTCAAAAGGAGGCATCGAGCCTTCCAATCCTACTAACTCAATGCTTCCATCGTCTTGTCCAAAGCAACTGATTTGACCTAAATCGGCAATAATTTCTGGATTAGAAAAGGAAGCATCTACAAAAACAGAATCGATATTGGTACAGCCTGTATTGTCTGAAACTTGCAGAATATAATTCCCACCAGCTGAGACATCAATTTTTCGAGCATTCCCAACCAATGTTCCATCCAAAGTCCATTGGTAAGTCAATCCTCTTGGCGTATCGTCCGAACCAATTTCAACCGATAAATCATTACAAGAGATGGTTTGATTATCACCTGCTTCCACGTCTGGCGCGCCTTTGACTTCAATTTCTCTGGTTTCTGAAAAATCACATCCGTCAACAGAGAATTCAAAGGTTAGGGTATGCATTCCGATGCCAGCAGAGGCAGGATCAAAATCTGAATTCGTAACACCACTTCCTGAAATCGTAATCAATTCCATCCCTGTTCCACCGATTACATTAGCTGAAATTGGAAAGGCAGGATCTGCAGAACAAACAGGTGTTCTTAAATCTATATTCAATCGTAAATCAGGACAATCTGCTGATTCGCAAGTAAACGAAACTGCATCTCTTGGACAGGTTGTATTTGAAATAGGAATGACTGTAATCTGAACCAATGAATCACCAACCAACACATCTCTAAAAACAAAATCAGAATTGGTTTGAGTGCCTTGACTTACCGCTCCACTTCCAATCGGGTACTCAATTAATATTTCATATTCATCAACATTTGGATCATCATTCCAATCAAAACCAACTTGCGTTGGAGAAGTCTGAGATGGATCGCAAGTGATGACGATTGGCTCTAAAACAGGATCAACTTGAACCATTTGAGTTACTGGCCCACCTGTACAACCGCTATTTTCGATAGTTAATGAAATGGTTTGCTCACCGGTTTCATTCGGCCAACTGACGGATTGAGGCTCTCTGTTGGTTCCAGCAATAGTTCCACTGTCAAAATCCCAATTGAAAACGGCATCTGGATGTGCAGCACCAGTGAAATTCAGATTCGCAGCCTCTGTTTGACAAATAACAGGATCGATTGAAAAATCAGCAACCGGTGTTTCTGTCATTGTAATGGTTGTCGAATTCCGATAAAAACATCCTTCAAATTCCAACTCAAATTCAATTGGATAATCGCCTTGTGCCGTTGGTGTAAACATTCCATCTGATGAAATATGACTGCCCCCACTCCATGTTCTGGTGCCAGCGCCATTACTTGGGTCTGGCGTAATTTGAATTTCCAATTGATAACTATTGTTGCCGTTCGGGTCTAAACAATTATCTGCAATTGGTTCAAAAGTCAAAGTTGGATTTTCACATTCCACCGCTGAACATTCGACGGAAGTCGTCACTGGTGGACATGCTGAGTTATCATTTGAAATTTCCAATTCTAATTCGATAGTCATCCCGGGCATTAACCCATCAAAAACTACGGAAGTAGGCGTAGTATTACTTGGCGTAAATCCAGGAGTCAAAACATTAAAATCATACGTCGTAATTCCAGGAACCACATCCCAGTTGAATTCAATAGTTTGATTATTCGTATTGTCTAAATTACATCGAAGGTTTAAATCGGTTGCATTTAATTCTTCATCAATTTCAATGATAGCTTTCATCTCATCAGAAACACAACCAGCGGAAGAAGTGATGACGAGCGTGACACTATCTCTAGAACTACCACTTGCCCAAGTTAGCGTATGTGGCCCTTCACCCGTTCCAGGAACGGCTGTTGCTCTTCCAAAATTCCAATCAAAAGTTGCACCTGGATCATTCACCAATGAACCTAAAGAAACGGTTGCAGATTCGTTTTCACAAATCTTAGGATTCATCAATAAGGCATTAAATGGTAATGAGTTGATTACCAAAGAATCGACATGAGTAGTGACACATCCAGACCCAACTGGATACTCTACCACCGCTGCAAATCGTCTGGTTCCAAACCCAGCTATCTGAGCAGCTTGGTTCGGTGAAAACCGACCTCCTGGTGTGACATAAACATTTCCACCACTACCATCAGTCCATTCGATAAAGACATCATTCAAAATATCATTTCCATCCAAGTCTGTTATTGAAAAATCTGAAAAGGTATCCAATTCAAATGCAGCAACAGATGGATACAAACAGAAGGGATCTATTTGTGGCAGATTGATAATATACTCTGAACAAGCCTGAGCAATGCATTCGAGCGTATCAATAGAAGATCCGCAAGCGGTCGTCCCATTTGCAATAACCTGAATTTCTGTCAAATCATCTGGAACAAGTCCCGTAACTTCGTAAGTTCTAACTCCATCATAAGTACCTGCAAATCCGTTCAATAAATTCACCTCATAACTCAAAGCACCCGGCACCAATGGCCAAGTAAAAGTAATCGAGTTTTGCTCAGTAGTACACATTATGTCAGGTTTCGGAAGTTCATCATCTACCTGAACTGAAAGTGAATTTGGCACCGAAGCACAGCCATTTTCATCAACAACTAAAGTTATATTTTTTGTACCTGCAGTGGCCCAATTTACTTGATGTGGCCCTACAGTTGTTGCATTCGCTGACCTACCTCCATCAAAATCCCAATTAAAGGTTAAGCCAGTACTGTTACCAGAAAATTCTATGGTCGAAGCATCTTCAATACAAATAGGGCTTTCAACTGTAAAGTCAGCAGAAGGTCTTTCATTCACTTCTACTTGAAGTACTTCTGAATCTGTACAATTATCTTTTTCGTAAGTTACTCGTATCGTAATGACACCTGGATTGACAGCGGCGGCATCAGGGTCAAACATATTGCCTGTCACTCCTGGCCCCGTCCAAACAAAGGTACCGCTATTGTCTCCGGCTGTTGCCGAAAGCATTACCAGTGCATTATTTCCATCGTCACAAAATGGCCCTATTGGGTCAATATTAATTGGAACAGCTACGCAGTTAGATGCTGTACAAGTAAAGGAAGCTCGACTGTCACCACATTGATTATTTCCCATTGCCACTACTTCTATGGTAATTTGATCACCGGCACTTAGACCGTCCACCGTTGCTGTTCTTGCCGTAAGATCCGTGACAGTGTTTCCAGGGCCATTTACAAGATATGAAGTTGCTCCCGGAACAACATCCCATGTAAAAGTAACGGAGGTTGTAGTGGTATTTAAACAAGAAATAACAGGATCTGGAAGGGGTGCATCGATTTGAACTGGAACACTATTTCTTTGAGAAGAACATCCATTTTCTTCCACCATCAAACTGATAGTTGCATTTCCAGCAGGCCATTGTATTTCATAAGGACCAACACCTGTACCACTGACAACGGTTCCTCCTCCAAAATCCCAAGAAAAAGTAGCACCTCCAGAGGCCGAACCTGTGTAGGTTATCGTCGAAGTCTCCCTTTCACAAATTGGTGAATCGATGGTAAAGTCGGCAGTCGGTTCATTATTGACCATGATAGTCATAGAGCCTGTATAATTACAATTTGCTTCTTGATATTGAACAGAGATTACATTTGCTCCGATGTTTGCGCTATTTGGATCAAATATACCAGTTGTACTTGTACCTGGACCACTCCAATTGAATGTTCCTCCTCCTGATCCATTAGATTGATTTGCGACTAATTGAATTGGAGTGGCATTTGCCGAAAGGCATATTGGAGCGACTTGGGGAATACTAATAGTAACTGGTGGACAGTTTTGAGCAACGCAATTGGTAGCAGTAGAGCTTGATCCACAAACCGAATTTCCATTTGCTGTAATTGTAATATCCACATTATCTCCAGGGTTCAATCCTGGAATTGTGATGGTAGTTCCGATTTGAGTGGTTGGTGGATTTCCGTTTATTGAAATTGAATAATCTATTGCACCAATGACAGGATCCCACGTAAAGGTTACACTATTCAAATCTGGATCACAACTAATCACTGGAGCAGCCAATGGAGCATCGACTTGAACTGTTTGTGTGGATTGTGCACCTCCACATCCGTTGGCATCTACCTCCAAAGAAATTGTCTTGAGTCCTGGTGAATTCCAAGAAATAGTATGAGGTCCAGGGCCCGTTACATTGGCTGGTGTACCTCCATTGAAATTCCAAGTGTAATTCGCAGTTGCCGATGCATTTCCAGTATATTGAACTGTTGAAGTTGTCGCATTTAAACATATAGGGCTTGATGCTGTAAAATCTGCTGTAGGATTTGCATTAACGATAATAGTAATACATTCTTGTGCTGAATTTCCGCAAGGGCCAACGGCTTCTACACAGAGCTCTCCGCCCGTATTGCCTACCGTTATTGGAATGGTTCGGTCAATTCCAGTTATGGAATCTCCATTCAAATCAACCCATAAATAATCAGTAGCATCCCAAACAAAAGCGATATCATAATTTGTTGTGGTATTGGCACAGACGTCTAAAACAGGGTTAATAAAAATTGGCGTGCTTAATGGAATCGGATCAACCTGAACCACCGCCGTATCTCTATCTGTACAAGCAACTGTTCCTGCATCATTGGTTTCCGTCACGGTTAAAATATAGCTTCCTGGCCAATTGACTGTGACAATACTACTGTCTTGACCATCAACAATACCCCTTCCATTGATTGCCGTCCACGAATAAGAAACGTTATCTCCAGTAGTAGAAGCAGTTCCATCTATTGTAGTGGTCGAACCCGGAGCACATGAAACTTTTGAAGGAGGTTGGGTGATCGCCTCAGGCTCAAGTAATCTAACAATCAACGAAATAATACTATCACATCCATTGGTTTGATTAAAAGGAGGATTTGAAAATCTTAAATCATGCTGCCCTCTTTCCCAATACTTATCTGGCCCGACAACAATAGTATCTCCAGGGCAAATGGTCGTATCAATAATGGCCGGATTTTGCTGAACAGGAACGAGAATATAATTAACAATACTGTCGCACCCTTCAGCTGTTTTGTAAATGCCCTCATTTATTCCGATATCAAAAAATGTAAACCCGTCAACCGTAATCGGCAAATCTTGACCACAAACGTTGATGGGTGGTTTTACGCTAGGTGGAATAACCGTTGTGACAATTGGAAAAATAGCTGGTGCACTTGAGTGACATGGATTTATTCCAACCACTTTTACGACCCCTCCTCCGTCTCTCGTAATGGCAATACAAACTTCGGTATCATCCGAGCCACCACCACTAATTCTTCTTGAATTAGCAGGAATCGTCCATTCTAATTCCAGAATGTCGTTTCCAACCAGAGGGTCTATTTCATAACATACTTCTGCTCCTACGCACAATCTTTTGTCAGCTGGCACTTGTCTTATAGGCCCTGGAGGTGTAGGTGGGACAGACCAGGCAGCTCCAGTAACGGTTAGCGAAAAATCGCACACGTCTCCATTTTCTCCATCTACCACAATGCCATAGGGGGCACCCGGAACCAATCCGCCCGCTGTGACCGTACCAGGAATCACAATTCCTCCAGGTGGAGAAAAACAATCGAGCATTGCAGGTCTTGGAAAAACTTCGGCTAAAAAAATTTCCAATCCATCACCATTATCACAATTTGTAGGAAGAATAGTCGCTGAAATATTTCCATCCGCATCTGCAATAACACCAATAACCTGAGTGTTTTCAAAAAAACCACCACAAGGATGTGGCATGTTTGTAAATGGAGGAAAACCTCCAGAGTTGCCATTATAAACGGGTGTACACAGCAAACAACCCGGTGGCCGTGGAGTGGCTACTCCACAAGGTGGTGGGTACTGCGCTTGAATACAGCAGATGAAAAATAAAAGGGTGATTAGTGTTGAAACAGTCTTTTTCATGATCTGAAATTAAAAAAATCAAAGGTGATTTATGACTCGATATTACCTTCTAAATCATAGGTTGTGATCAATGAGTTAGGCCATGAATGGTTTGAAAACAACCATGAAACCTATAGCAACTTAGCCTTTATCTCTTTGACTCAAATTGTTCACAACTTGACTTTCTTAGGCAAAAACACCTCAGCCATCATACATCTTGCACTTCCGCCTCCTAATTGTTCAATTAGGTTTAAAGAACTATGTAAAATTGGATTATAACTTTCTATTTTTTCTATCTGAGTGTGGGTCAGGGATTTATACGCTTGCGTGGACATTACAAGCAAAGGTTTCCCAGAATGGGTATCTAAAAGTAGCATATTTCCAGCAAACGCGTTCATCTGCTCCAAAGAAATTTCAATTACCTCCTTTTGGGTTGCTTTAAATTTAGCTAAGACTTCTTTTCTTTCCTTTTTATTGGAAATAGAATCGAGCGCAATGATGACATATTTGTGCCCCATTGCCATCATAACGTTGGTATGATAAATCTGCTGGCCTTTGCTATCGACGGATTCAAAAGCTACTTTTTCATACCCCATTTTATTGCAAAACAAATCAAGGGCTTTTTCATTGGTTCGAGGACTAATGCAAGCGTAGGCAATCTTATGAAAACGGTCGAAAACGATACTCCCGGTTCCTTCTAAAATCAAGTCCTGATTTTCAAGATGTTCAAAGTGAATCTGTTGTTCAATCTCAAATTCTTCTGCCAAAATTTCCAACAAATCGTCTCTTCTTTCCAACCTTCTCAGATTGGACAACATTGGATAAGTGGCAACGGTTCCATCTTGATGAAAACTGATCCAGTTATTGGGAAAAACGCTGTCTGGAGTAATCACCCTTGGTCGGTCTTCAATTACCGTAACCCCTACTCCTGCTTTTCTTAGTTTTTTTACAAAATCATCAAATTCGCTTCTTGCCTTTTTCTTAATTTCTTTGGAAGACAAGTTGATTTTTGAATTTTGAAAGGCATTGCTTTCAGCTGTTTCTTCATTGAAACCAAAATTGGCGGGTCTGACCATTAATATGTGATCGGTTAAATGCTTTCTTGCCATTAGTTTTTTTTGAGCAAATATAAACTTCCAAAAGGTATTCAATCTTTCCAAACCTGATTTTAAACGAAAGTTTGTAAACATTTCATCAGTTGGTCGAGTATATTTGTAGGAAACCAATTCTCAATCGAATACCTATGAAAAAAATTTTCCTTTCATTCCTTTTTTCTCAAATTCTTTGCTTTTCAATTTTTGGTCAAAACCAGAAAAAAAATAAAGCACAACTATCAGATAATCAATGGATTACAACTATTGATTTTAAAGATAACCCAGAAGTCTTTTTTGAAAAGAACAAAGTCAATTTTGGGTTGAATGCTCATTCCAAAATGGATTTCAAAAAGGCTGTTTCTACAAAACATGGATGGCAACATTTTAAATTTCAGCAAATCTACAAAGGTTTGAAGGTGGTGAATGCCATTTTTACATTGCATGAAAAAGAAGGAACTATCAAAAAAGGAAACGGAAATATTTTTCCAAACATTAATATCAGTACGACTCCTTCTCTTGACAGAAAAGAAGTCGTTTCAATCGCTAAGGATCATTCCATCCAAAATGTCCTTTCGGAAAACGATGATGAATGGCCAGATGGATTTGAAGAAGATTTGGTCAATGCTGAAACGCCTGTTTTGGTAATTGTTGATAAGGAATATCCCTTGACTTCAGGAGCTTATACTTTGGCTTATCAATTTGAGATTAGCCACCATTCTTTACCACCTCGCCATGATGAGTATTTGGTTGATGCTCACTCAGGTGAAGTATTAGCAGCCATTCCTCATGTTTGTGAAATTAATGTGGATGGAATTGCAAAAACGAAATATTATGGAGAGCAAAAAATTTCTGTGGACTCAGTGGGTCCGAATGAATTTCTACTAAGGGATTCGACTCGTGGTGATGGTATTTTCACAAGAGATACTCGAAATGCAGGAATGGTCTTTGGCGATGAGGATAATTATTGGAATAACGTAAATGAATGGCAAGATGAAGTGGCTGGAGATGCCCATTACGCAACGATGGCTTTTTATGATTATATGAAGGATACTTTCAATTATAATAGCGTCGATAACGAAGGAAAAGAATTGATTTCAAATGTTCACGTAATAAATGATCGCTCTTATGTCAATGCTTATTGGACGGGGACAACCACAAATTATGGTGATGGTGACTGTTTAGACTATGGCCCCCTCACGACCCTTGATGTGGTGGCACATGAATATGCACATGGATTTACTCAATTTTCCTCTGGTTTAATTTACCAAAATGAATCTGGCGGATTGAATGAAAGTATGAGTGACATTTTTGGAAAAGCGGTGGAGCATTATTACGACCCACAAAATTTCACATGGGAAATTGGTCGTCGATTCATCAAAAATCCGGATGCAAATCCATTCAGAGACATGACAAATCCGAATGAATATAGTGATCCGAAATATTACAAGGGCGAACATTGGAGTCGTACCAACGCAGTACATACCAATAGTGGGGTGATGAATTACTGGTTTCAAATGTTAGTGGAAGGAGAAGCGGACACTACTGAAACAGGGTACGTTTATGACGTTCCTGCATTGGGTTGGGAGAAAATGATGGACGTAGTTTTCACCATGCAAGTTGCTTATTTGATGCCTGACTCTGATTATTTCCATGCCATGGAAAGTTCATTTGAAGCTGCCAATGATCTTTTTGGTGAAGGCTCCACAGAACTTCAAGCTATTGAAGATGCATGGAGAGCAGTTGGACTTTGGAAAGTTGACGCTTTTACTTTGGACAGAGATTTTTCAATAAAAATTGTTGATTTGGACACGCTTTATTGCGGAGTAGATGAAGCAGAATTTGAACTTTCAGTAGAAGTAACCAACCTTTCTAATCAGGATCTTCAGGTAGGTGAACGAATAGAATTGGGTCACTACATGTCCATTTTTAGAGGTTTTGACCAAACCGATCCTATCTTAGAAATTTTCACTTTAGACTCCCTTTTTGCTAAAGGCACCACTCAACTCTTCACTTTTACAGAAAAAGGAAATTTTGAAGGTGCTGGAACTTTTGAAGATCGAGTCGTGGCATTTATTGCTGGCATTTCGGAGGATCAGTTTCCTTTCAATGACTTTGATTCGCAGCTTGTTGAAGCTACAGAATCGGCTGGTCTAGACGTGAGTTTATCACTATCTGCTGGTTTTTTAAGATGTGACAGCGAAGAACTTAGAATTAATGCAACGGTTTCCAACAGGGGATGTCAGATACTTCCGGAAGGCACTACGGGCGAAATAAAGTTCCAATTAAATGGAAAAGAGTATGCAAGAGATTACGTCCTGAATCGTGATCTGGAAATTGGCCGAAGTGCAGGCCAGTCTTTTAACTTTCCAATTTCTGATTTTGATGGCTGGAATTTTGTGGAATATAGTGGCGAGGTATTTTTCAACGAGGATACCAACCCTGAAAATAATGACACCAACAGCCGCACCACCCGCCTTTTTCAAAATGCAACGGTGGGTTATGTCGAGGATTTCTCTGATTTTGATGTGAATGCTGATCCGTACCTTGCATTAGATAATAGTTCTGGAAGTTTATATGATTTGGTCGAATACAACGGAAATGCAATGATTGGTTTTTCTGGAGACGACCAAATTCCAAATGGAATTGAGGAAGGTTGTGATCAAATTTTTAAAGTCGTAAATGACAACCGTCGGTTTTTGAGCGAGATAGAATTTTGCGTAGATGCGACAGGCGTTTCCGATCCACTACTTGCTTTCGATATGACTCAATTTAGAAACGAACTTGACCGATTGGTTGCTCCAGAACACACAGCTCTTTTGCGTCTGAGTGTTTCAGATCCTGACTTTGAAGACCAATATATTTTTGGACAAACAGAAGGAGAAGTGGTTAAGCAATACGTAGAACTTCCACGAAATTTTAACGACAAAATATTTCTTGAAGCATTTACTTTTTCAGGAAGCGAAGGATTGATTACGAGTAACGAATTCCAATTGTCGGATTATGTTTTAATTGATAATATCGAATTGACCACACGAACTGTATCAACGGATGACCATGTAAATATTAATCAATTCAAAGTATTTCCGAATCCAACTTCAGACATGATATGGTTTGTTGATAAAAGTAAATTATCCACGAGTTTTGATGTGGAAATTTATGATGCGCTTGGGTCAAAAATTGGAGCACTCACGCAACAAATAAACAAGGGAGCTTACAATACTTCCAACCTTCAAAACGGTATTTATTTTTATAAAATTAGAAATGAAAGTGAGTTGATCGGTGGTGGGAAGTTTGTGGTTAAGAAGAATTAGGAAGGCAATAAGAAATTACTGATTAGGCATTTTTGATAGGCCTTACTTGTCTCCCTTTGGAGGGAGATGTCGATAGACAGAGGGAGGAATTTTCTTCAATGATTAGCGCTTTTCCGCTCCCACTCATCGGGCGCCCTTTCTTAAGAAAAAGAAAGGCCCGTGGGCTTAGAAATAGAAAACCTATAAATCAAACTCAGAAGGAGGCACTTTTTTAACATCATATTTTCCTTCTTGACGTCCTTTGTACAATTCAAATAGTGCTGTCTTTTCTTTAGAAAAATCTTCAAAGGAAAATTCTTGATATTTCTCAGCATTATCGCGTTGTCGAAGTGCTTCGTATAAACTCACGGCACAGGCCACTGAGATATTGAGACTTTGAACCAACCCCATTTGTGGAATAATAAAATTGCCATCGCAAAGCGCTAAAGTATCTGGCGTAACTCCATCCTTTTCATTTCCAAAAAGTAATGCGACTGGCTGGGTTAAATCCATTTTATGTAATGAAACTGCTTCTGCATCCAGATGGGTGGCAAAGACTTTTTTACATTTTTCCTTTACCATTTTGAAGCAGGCCTCCCGCTTGGTAAAATAATGAACATCTACCCAGCGACGGGTGCCCGCGGATGTTCTTTTACCTAAAGCAAGATTGGAAAACTGGAGAGATTCTTCAGTTTGAAGAATGAAGATTTCGTGAATCCCTACTGAGTCGCAAGTTCGCATGACGGCACCAATGTTGTGCTGATCATGGACATTTTCCAAAATGACGGTCAAATCATGTTGGCGTTTACTGACCACTTTTCGAAATTTTTCAATGCGTTCGGGAGTCATTAATTAGCCTTTTGAAATCTATAATTTTTAAAATTCAAAAGGTAAACTTGCTTATTCTCGAACTGATTGATGCTTGGCTTCGCACCAGACGCATCATCTAATTTTCCATTTATATTTGGTTGAAAATCAAATCGATGCTGCAAATATGGAGCTTCTACCAAATCTGAATAACCCTGAAATTTGGTACCAAACTTTTCAAGAGCTCTTCCAGCATAAACCATCAAATCATAACCTAAAAAAGCTTCCTCAGAGGGAATGTCTCCATATTTTGAATAAAAATTATTTCTGAAAGTTTTGACATTATAACTGTCTAAATCATAGCTGGCCACATTGGTAATATGGACATCTAAATTTTCAAAATAATCAAACTCAATCCGTTCATAATCCATCCACTGAGGCAAACCATACACCCTAACTGGCTGTGCATCTTTTGCAATATTCAACATCCTCAAAAAATTATTAACAAACGTTTCATTTGAAAATGATGGAACCAAAAAGGCAGTCGTTTTGAAAGGATCGAGGTAGGGTTTTATGGAGTCTTCATGAATTTGTGTAAAGTCTGCAGGAATTAAAAGTTCTTTCAATTTCGGAGTAAATTCATCACCCAACATTTTTTGATTTTCTTCATTAAAATATCGAAAACGATTTCGCTCCTTTGTGTCTTGATTGGCAACCAAGACAATTTGCTCTGGACTAAAAGTTCTTCTCGCGTGCCGATACATTTCTTTACAATGTGTCTCTAAAGTCGGACTCACTTGAATGTAATTCGGATTTTCAGAGGAAATATTTGCGGAAGCAGAATGAGGAGAAATAAAAGTTTTATCATTTGCTTTTGCAAAATCTGCCAACAATTTCACGTTGGCTTTTTTATATGCGCCGATGATTACATCTGCATTGATTAAATCTGGATTGGACGTCAAGGTGCTTACTGCTGAATATTCGCCCTTTGAATCATGGACTGAAACTTCTAAATTCAACTCACTTCCACCTGTTCCTTTCAAAGTTTCCAAACCCATTTTCAAACCTGAATAAAATTGAAGCCCCCACTCAGAGAACTCACTAATTTTATCTGCTGATTCATTAAAATTTTGAGATAGAAAAGGAAGAATAACCGCCACTTTATAAGTTGCTTTCTTCTCGGTTTCCAAATCTGTCAACTCATCTACCAAAACACTTGTTTCGGAGGTTTCTTCAATTTCTGAATTTGAACCAGCATTCATTTCATCCGTAATCGGAGGATGCTGAGTATCAGGAACTTGAGTCCAACTGACGGTATCCAATTTTTCTTGTACTACCTTTACCTCTTCATACTTTCCAGTTTCCTCATTATACACGCGAGTTCCCTCCATTTCGTCCAACTTCCCGTTATACACTTTTCCGCCCGGTGCTTTTTTAAACATCCCACAGGAAGTGAGGGAAATCCCAATGATGATAATCCAGAAAAAATTATGTTTGTTAGTCATTTTTTAGTTGATTAAGTTGATTGGTTGATTGAGTTAATTTATAGACAAGATTTAATCTTATTTAACTTAATCAACTTAATTCCTATTCCCACTCTATTGTTGCCGGTGGCTTGGTACTAATATCATAAACCACCCGATTGATTCCTTTTACATTATTAATTATTTCGCTCGAAACCGTTGCCAAAAAGTCATGTGGCAAACGACTCCATTCCGCTGTCATTCCATCAACGGAGTTGACACAACGCAGTGCGACTACATTTTCATAAGTCCGCTCATCGCCCATCACACCAACAGATTGTACAGGAGTCAAAATAGCACCTGCCTGCCAAACCTTATCGTAGAGATCGAATTTTTTCAAATTATTAATAAAAATTGCATCTGCTTCTTGTAGCAATGCCACTTTTTCAGGTGTAATTTTTCCTAAAATCCGAATCGCTAAACCAGGCCCTGGGAATGGATGTCGCCCGACAATAAAATCCGGCAATCCTACCTCTTTGCCTACTTTTCTCACCTCATCTTTAAAAAGCATTCGGAGTGGCTCCACAATTTTCAGTTTCATTCTTTTAGGCAAACCTCCTACATTATGATGAGATTTGATGGTCACGGATGGCCCATGAACTGAAACCGATTCAATCACATCTGGGTAAATTGTTCCTTGTCCCAACCACTTAATGCCTTTCAATTTGTTGGCTTCCGCCTGAAAAACTTTAATGAAGGTTTTACCAATCGCTTTCCGCTTTTTCTCGGGGTCACGACCTGCTCGCTCAAGGGCTTTATAAAAATCATTTTTGGAATCTACTCCAACGACATTCAAACCCAAACCTTTGTAAGAATCCAAAACTTCCTCAAACTCATCTTTTCTCAAAAGACCATTATCGATGAAAAAGCAAACGAGATTTTTGCCAATTGCTCGATGCAACAACATGGCAGCCACAGAAGAATCAACGCCTCCAGAAAGTCCCAAAAGCACTTTATCATCTCCCACTTTTCTTTTCAGTTCTTCCACCGTGCTATCAACGAATGCGGCTGGTGTCCAATTTTGCTTGCATTTTGCAATGTCAACCAAAAAGTTCTTCAATAATTGCAAACCATCCAATGAGTGTGTCACTTCAGGGTGAAACTGGATGCAATACAATGGTTTTTCGAATTGGCCATTGGAACGGTAAGCTGCAACATCTACATGCTCTGTCCCTGCCAACAATTCAAAACCTTTCGGAATTTCAAAAATGGTATCGCCATGCGACATCCATACCTGACTTCCTTTTTTTATTCCTTTCAGGAAAGGGTCTTTTTTATGGATTTTGGTCAAGTTCGCCTTACCGTACTCTCGTTTTTCGGAACGCATCACTTTTCCACCATAATAATCTGCTACATATTGAGCACCATAACAAACGCCCAAAACAGGCACCTTTCCTACAAATTCCTTCAAGTCAATTTTCAAAGCCTTTTTTTCCTTTACGGAAAAAGGACTTCCTGAAAGAATGACGGCCTTTACATTTTCTTCGAAGTTAATAGGCTTGTTATAGGGCTGAATCTCACAGAAAATATTCAACTCCCTAACACGGCGAGCAATCAATTGGGTATATTGAGACCCAAAATCGAGGATGACAATTTTCTCATTCATGCGCACAAAGTTAGTTATTTAGTTGATTGTGTTGAATAAGTTTATTAGTAAAATTTAATCAAAACTTGATCAACTCAATCAACCCGTCAACTCATTTAACATTTAATAAAATTTAAACACCAATTATTTGGCTTACTCCAAATCCTTTGCAACTTTTGCAGCCTCAAAAATAGAACACGTAATTATGGCAGTTTTAATCAACAATAACTCAAAAATCATTGTACAAGGCTTCACTGGAAAAGAAGGTACTTTCCATGCAGGGCAGATGATTGAGTATGGTACCAATGTAGTCGGTGGTGTTACTCCTGGTAAAGGGGGTCAAACCCATTTAGACAAACCTGTTTTCAACTCAGTAGCGGAAGCGGTGAGTAAAGCAGGTGCTGACACCTCTGTTATTTTCGTACCTCCAAAATTTGCTCCTGATGCTATCATGGAAGCAGCTGATGCAGGTATTAAAGTAATAATCTGTATTACAGAAGGTATCGCAGTTCAAGACATGGTAAAAGTTAAAGCCTATTTAGAGCAATTTCCTGACTTGAGATTGATAGGGCCAAACTGCCCGGGCGTAATTTCTCCAGGAATGGCAAAGTGTGGTATCATGCCAGGGTTCATTCACCGTCAAGGAAAAATTGGTATCGTGAGTCGCTCAGGTACTTTAACCTACGAAGCGGTTGACCAAGTAACGAAAGCAGGTATGGGTCAATCTACCTGTATCGGAATCGGTGGTGATCCAATTATCGGAACAACTACTAAGGATGCAGTAGAATTGCTAATGAATGATCCTGATACGGAAGGTATTGTGATGATTGGAGAAATTGGTGGAAGTATGGAAGCTGATGCTGCAAAATGGATAAAAGAGAACGGTACAAAACCAGTTGTTGGTTTTATCGCTGGTCAAACTGCTCCAAAAGGTAGAACGATGGGGCACGCTGGTGCAATCATCGGTGGTGCAGAAGATACTGCCGAAGCAAAAATGAAAATCATGGCTGAATGCGGCATTCATGTAGTCAGTTCTCCTGCAACTATCGGAGCGACTATGGCCAAAGCATTAGGCAAATAATTTATTCCCAAATACAGAGTTTATAATTCAGATTGGGAGGTAATCGTAAGGTTATCTCCCTTTTTTACTTTTGAGACGAGAAGTTTCTTTTTATAAAATACTGTAAAAGCTATGCTCAATCCACTTACACATATCACCTGCAAAGGCAAGCAGCTTTCGTTAGAAAAACCCATTGTCATGGGAATTCTCAACCTTACGCCCGATTCATTTTTTGATGGTGGAAAATTTACGGGTGAGAAAGCTATTTTGACGCAAGTCGAAAAAATGTTGAGTGAAGAAGCAACAATTATTGACATTGGCGCGATGTCCTCTCGGCCAGGTGCAGAAGAAATTTCTGAAAAAGAAGAATGGGAACGATTACGAAAACCCATTGAAATAATTTTAAAAGAATTTCCTGATGCCATCCTTTCCATTGATACCTATCGAAGTGGAATTGCTCAAAAAGTAATTGAAGGAGGCGCAGCCATCATCAACGACATTTCTGGTGGAGAAATGGATGATAAAATGTTTAAAACCATCGCCCAATTGCAAGTGCCCTACATCATGATGCACATGAAAGGCACTCCTCGAACCATGCAACAATCTCCTGAATATCAGGATGTTACGCTCGAAATTTTCGATTGGTTTACGCCACGTGTTGTGAAATTAAAAGAAATGAGCGTCAACGAAGTCATTCTCGATCCAGGGTTTGGTTTTGGGAAAACAGTAGCGCACAATTACAAGTTATTGCAAAAATTACACATATTTAAAATCCATGATTTGCCGATTTTAGCAGGTCTTTCCAGAAAGTCTATGATTTATAAAGTTTTAGAAAATACGCCACAAGAAGCACTCAATGGCACCTCCGTTTTGCATTTGGTAGCATTGCAGCAGGGCGCTAAAATTCTGAGAGTGCATGATGTGAAAGAAGCCGTGGAGACCATTAAATTGTGGAGTGTTTTGGAGGAAAACAAACCGAGGGACTAAACCACAAAAGACACATAAGATGCACAAAAGAAATTTTGAAAGAAACTTTTGTGGTTCTTTTGTGCCTTTTGTGGTTCAAAAAAAACTTAATATTGCATCAGTAAACAACCAAAGCTACACTTGAATCATCTTTCAGAAGATACCATAAAAAAGGTCGCTGTTCAATTTTTAAAGGCCTACTACAAATATCGCCCACGTACAGGTGATGCCAAAGGGACGCTCGATCTCGTAACGGATGATGGTATTATTTCAGATGGTCAAATCACTTTTCCGACAGAAGGAGGTAAACAATTCGTCGCCACATTTGAAGCCACCTCCAAAGAGACTAAAAATGAAGTCCTTTTTCAAAAGCAAAATCAGCTGCTTTGGTTTGATAGTATAGTCATATCAGGCATTCTGACCACTTTTGTTTTGAGTCTCAGTTACAAGTTAGAGTACCTTACCCTTCAAGAAATTGGATGGTTGGGAATGATTGCAAAATTTTTGGCTGTATTTTTTACGATTGCATTGATTTACAGACTATTGGCAGGCGGAATTCGACGATATCGACATATTTATGCAATTGAACAATTCAAACAATTTTTTGCCAATGAGCAGTGGATTGCAATTGGTGAAGATGTCTTTGATTTGCCCAATGATCCGTTTTTGGAAGAGTTGAAAAATCAATGTGTCAATCTTGGTTTTGGATTGATTGAAGTGAAAAAAGATCTGACACCTCATTTAATCATTACACCAGCAAGAGAGCAAGTTTTTAAATCTAAAAAAAGGAAGTCCCTACCCTTTTTGGAAAAAGTAAATTTACCTTCCATTCCTACTTCAAGTAGATATGCAAAATTATGGGAGAGCTTTACCAAATCAGTCCCGAAAGATTTTGGGGCGGCGACTTCGGTTTATAAATTTCAGAAAAATTACTGGCAGCACTTGGGCATTCTAACTACTTGCTTGGTAATGATTGGATTTATCTATTTTAAAGAATGGCAACGCAATCCAGTAATTTCTATCGAAGAACAAGAACACATCGATTACCTCACGGAGCGAAAAATCAATGAATCTCCCAATCCAGAGCCAAAGGCATTTGAGATTGATACTACTGCTGAAATTCCTTCTAAAACATCAGTTCCGCCTTATCTTGATTTGAATGATCCGCCCCCGGCCAGAAAAACAAAGCAACAGAACAAACAAATCTATATCACCCAAAATGGTCGGCAGATAAGTTATGGTTGTGAGCGATTTTCCAATATGCATGGCCAATATTATCTGCTTCTCGAATCTGAACACAAAGCCCTCGAAGAGGCGATGGAACGCTTAGAAACTTTACGCAAAAAGAAGATTGATGCGCACTGCATTTGGTCTGGCTGCTTTCAAGATATCTTGCCGATGTTTTTGGTCTATGTTGACCTGATTCATACGGATAAAAAGGAAGCGCAGGAATCTGCCTTTAGTTTTGGTGAACAACTAAAAAGGCGCGATTTGTATAGAGGTGGGGTTTTGGTTTTGCCTGTGCGGGTGGAAGAATAGCCTCACTTTTGGCAAACTCTCCGTAAATCATCTCATTTATCCGTGCCATCAGTGCAATAATTTAGGAGCATCAATCATTTGAAAAAATGATTTGCTTTTGTAAAATTAAAGCCGCCAGCGGAATCAAAAAATGAGGGAATCGGTAAAGTGATTCTGGTGTCCATTTGGAAAGGCTTTCCATCCAAAATTCGGGATAGAAATTTCCTACAATGCGAGCGAATGTGGTGAGAAATCCCCAAAAAACGCAATAGGCTAACGCCCATTTAGCAATCCTCCCAGGTACAAAAATCAAAACTGCTACCACAAAATCGAGGTAGCCTGCCATATCCAAAAAAATAGCAGCCTGTGCGTCAGTTAATCCAAAAGTTCGCATGCTCATTTGTACAAAAAGAAAGGGTCGAGGATAATAGCCAACGGCATACAACCCATGACAAACGAAGGTAAATGCAATCGCAATTTTGAAAAAGAGCAATAGTTTTTGCTTTGATATTTTTTGATAAAAAATCAAGAACAAAAAGACTGGAGTTAGAAATTGTAAACTGTATTCAAAAAACTGCCCCGTACTAAAAAAGGCGTTTTTCATATAAAGTAAAGCGAGGACGATTAATGAAGCCGACCCTGCCCATAAAAAGTAAGTCAAAAATTTAGGAACCTTTTTAATGAAAGTCGAAAGGATTGCCATTAAAACATAGAAGAACCCAAATCCTTTGATTAAATTTTGAATGTTTTCATCCATTTCTGGAGAGCGCACATAGTCTTCCCAACTCATTGACAACCAGCTTTTCACAAAATCACTCATAATGGCTTCATCCCATAAAAAAGTGCGAAAAGGAGCGTCCCAAAACAGATGCTGTAAACCTCTGCCAAGGAATAATCCTATCGCTGCCAATTGAACAATCCTTAGGATTCTTTGATCAGATATTTTGTTAGTACTACTCAAATAATGGAATTTCACTTTAAAAATTATGAAGGATTCTTAAATTGCTTGAGAGTTTGATTGTTTCAAAACAATCGACTAAGTACAGGACAAAACATAGGTTTACTAAACTTCGCCTTAAACTAAAGGTTCGATTTTAAAGGATTGATACCGAAGGTTACCTTAAAATTAAGTTTAGTAAACCTCCGATTCTACTTTTGTCCTGTACAGAGAACAATCGAACAATTTCAATAATCAAACAATCTCAAAATGTTCATCATCATTTATGTCACTCACCCTTCCGAGGAGCATGCAAAGAAAATAAGTTCTCACCTTATTGAAAAGAAAATGGTGGCTTGCGCCAATACTTTCCCAATGAAAAGTTCTTATTGGTGGCAAGGAAATATTGAGAACGAAGATGAACACATTTCTATTCTAAAAACCATCCAAGAAAATTTTGATAAAGTAAAAAAAGAAATTGAAAAAATACACGAATACGATGTGCCTTGCATCATGAAAATGGAAGTAGAAGCCAACGAGTCTTATGAAAAATGGATACGGGAATCGGTGAAATGAGCAAAAAAATAGGTCAAATTTTGAAAATTTGACCTATTTAGAAAATCTCAGTATTGTTTAATGCGCTGCGCCTTCCAACCATGATTGATAATATTTACCATCATCTAACTTCAGTGCTTCCTCCGTTATCATTAATGGTTTGAAAGTATCAATCATCACTGCCAATTCTTCAGTTTCTTTTTGACCGATACTTCGCTCATAAGCGCCTGGGTGTGGGCCATGTGGGATTCCACCAGGATGTAAAGTCATGTAGCCTGGACCAATATTATTTCTACTCATAAAATCACCATCTACATAATAGAGCATTTCATCAGAGTCGATATTGCTATGATTATACGGCGCAGGTATTGACTGTGGATGATAATCATACAGCCTTGGACAGAAGGAGCAAATCACAAATGCTTTGGTCTCAAAGGTCTGATGTACTGGTGGCGGTTGATGAACGCGCCCTGTAATCGGTTCAAAATTGTGAATAGAAAAACCGTAAGGAAAGTTATAGCCGTCCCACCCCACTACATCAAATGGATGCGTTTCATAAACCAAAGAATGCAACATTCCTTGTTTTTTGATTTTCATTATGAATTCGCCTTTTTCATCGTGCGTTTCTAATTCAGTAGGCAATTTATAATCACGTTCGCAAAATGGAGAATGCTCTAACAGTTGCCCAAAGTGATTTCTATATCTTTTTGGAGTGTAAATTGGATGAAAGGACTCCGCGTAAAGCAAACGATTGTCCTCTCCATCAAACTCAATTTGATAAATCATTCCTCGCGGAATAATGAGGTAATCACCATATTCAAATTCGATATTGCCCAAAAGTGTTCGAAGCGTTCCTGTTCCTTTATGAACAAAAATCATTTCATCTGCATCCGCATTTTTATAGAAATACTCCGTCAATGATTTTCGCGGAGCAGCTACACCGATATTAATGTCACCGTTGACCAAAAGAGGAACTCGGCTTTCCAAAAAATCATCTTTTGGCGCCACATCATACCCCAATAATTTACGAGCATGGATGTTTTTCTGAACAGCAATTTTTGGAGTCATATCTATCGACTCTCCAATTTCTCGAACCATCGTTGGGCGATTGGTATGGTAAAGCAGTGAGGACATTCCATCAAAACCAATGGTCCCAAACAGTTGCTCATAATGAAGACCACCATCCGATTTTCTAAAAATTGTGTGGCGTTTGGGTGGAATTTTGCCCATTCGATGATATACTGGCATAACTAAAATTTAATTCGTGTGGAAATTAGTTGTACAAAGATACTTTTACTCAGAAGAAGTAATTACAGCCTAAAGCACAAATATGTTCATCTGTTGTATTTTAGTCAATCTTACTAGCTAAATCCAAAAGTGTATCTACATAACTATTCAAATGTACATCCATCGTTTTGCGTCGGTATTGCATGACCCAACGTGGATGAGGCAATGGAATTATCTTTTCAAAAAATTGGTGTTTTTCGTTGAGTTTTTTGAAGAATTTGGCGTTTTGGCCCATTCCGATACAAATGGCTGCATCTCGTCTTCCTCCCAATTCCAACTGCTTATCAATGCTTTCGACGATGAAAGGAGTCACCATTTTCTCCAACTTTTTATCATCATAGTAGTTGTAGTTTTTTCCATCTTTTATAAAACCTAAAGGAGATAGTGAGGTAATGAAAAAATATTTGCAAAACTCTTCTACTCCACCAAATTCATTTTTAAATAAATAGACAAACTCACTCGAAAGCTCTGGTTTTTTATCAAAATTATTTGCAATCCCACATTCAGAAACTAATCGTTTAGGGCAGGTAAAAGGCACGCCAGTTACTCCTGCTCCAAATCTTCCTGGATTAATTCCAAAAAGAAAATATCGAGGATTGGAATCGTGGTAATATTTACTGTAAAACTCCTTCATTACGCGTCGGGTCTCCGCTTGTTCAAAAGGATAAATCACGCCTACCTCTTTGGGTGTTTTTAATGTTTTGGGCAAACCAAAACAGAAATTCAATATTTTCTCATCAAAGGTTTTCATAATGGGAAGGTAGAAATTTCCACAAAGAAGTTGTTTAAAAATAAAAATGGGTTAATTCAAAATTGAATTAACCCATTTTATCAAACAAAAATATTTTATTTAATTAGAAGAAAGATGACCGCTCATCACTAACTCCTACTGCTTTTTTCATTGCTTGAATTAAGCCAAATCCCATTCTTCCTTTGTATGAATTTTCGACATTCAATTTTACGGAAGCAGCATTTGGAGCAGAAGCAGCATTTTTACCTAAAACTTTTACTACATAAACTCCATTGTTACCCGCGATTGGTGCACTTGTAGCGTTTGCATCAAGGCTTCCAAGTTGAGCAATGAGTTTATTTTCGCCAGAAAGCGCGCCCGGTGTGGCACCTGCAAAACGAACATTGTTTACTGTGTCAATCTTCACTCTATTGGTTGCAGCCAAAGTATTGAGGTCAGTGGTATTCATTTTCCCTTTTAAGATATCTGCTTTTTTACGGTTGATAACGTAAGGCTCAATATCACTTTTCAGGTCTTGCCAAGAAGGTGTACCTTCAGGTATCACTTTATTAAGTGTAGCAATCACATATTTATTATTGTAGAAAAGCGCTTGATCTTGGTAAGTGTAAACCTCAGGAGAAGCATCCCCGACACTTGGCTCAGAGAATTTAGGATCGACTCCATAAGCCCATCTAATTATATCTCTTGATGCCTGACCACCACCTAACAAACCAAGATTAAAATCGTTAGCCTTGAAAGCGGAAGTCGTTTCAATATCAACATTTGGTTTGCCTTGAACTGCAGCTTTCAAAGAAGTGATATCTCTGTTTGCTTGAACGATTTTGTAAACTTCATTATAAGCAGTTTGCTGTGTTTCCTCAGAAGGCATGATTGATTGACTGATATTTGCCAATTTCACTCGTGTTGAAGTATTTCTATCACGGCTCAAAACTTCTACCAAGTGAACGCCATAGGAAGTTCTAACTGGATATAATTGACCAATTTTACCAGTAATGAATAATACTTTATTGTATTCTGGTACAAATTGGTTTGGTGTAACATTCTCATACATTCCACCTTTATCTTTGCTACCTGGGTCTTGGCTAAACCTCGTTGCTAAATCTGCAAACTTTGCCGACCCGTTTTGAATAACAGTTTTGAAACTATCGATTCGCGCCTGAGCAGCTGCAAAACTGGCTTCGTCTGTAGCGGAAATCAAAATGTGACGTGTATCCGCTGAATCTGCCATTTGAATTCTATCAATGACTTTCGTCAAAACGTACGCATTTCCTTCTACATAAGGTCCAATTACCGTTCCAACTGGGTCAGAAATTACTCTATCTGCAATAGATGCAGGAAGTGCATCTGTGGTCATATAAGTAGGATTAAAAACTCCAAAATTCGATTCAACAAATAATGAATCATTTGTTGAGTTTCTGAAGGTTTCGACCCTCTCTGCTAATTGATTTCTAATGGCAGCTGAATCAGCAGCCGTTGCAGAAATGTTGAATGAAATGTACTCTACTTTTCTAGTCTCCTCATCCTGCTTATATCTAAAGCTATTTTCTGAATAGTAGTTTTTAAAATCGTTGTCTGTTAGAGTCACTTCTGAATTATCAATATCTTCATAAGGAACTTTTACAACTGCCAGATTCATAGAACCATTCAAATCATTATTGACTGCATCAACCATCCAACTTGGTGTATAGATAGCTTTAGAAGCCATGTTAGAAAGCTTGTCTTGTAAGCGTTGCTTCACCACTTCTTTCTCCTGGTGTGCCCAGAAATATTTGAAGTTGTCATCAATGCTACCATCCTGAATTTGCGCTTTGATTCCATTCAACTGCTCTCTATCAACTTGTCTTGTTTGTTGGTTGGTAAAACGTTGAGAGATTAAAGGAGAAAGATTATTTCCAAATTGCAAATCCATCAATTCTTCGGTAGGAACACCCAAACCTAAAGCATCGGCCTCTTTATTTACGATGTTTCTTTCAACTAAATAATTCCAAACCTGATCCTTTAGCGCATAAGCATCGACGTTTGATCCTCGATACAAAAAATCACGCATAATTGATTCAGTTTTGTTGAATTCGTTGATTTCAATTTTGTCTCCTCCAACCGTTCCAAATGAAGTTGGTTGTCCTCCTAGCAAACTGGTTTGACCCGACATCATATCCATGAGGATAAATGCCAAGAGTGCTAAACCGATTACGGTAATCAACAACCAGGTATTTTTTCTTATTCTTCCAATTAATGCCATAATGGGAATTATTGATTAAATTTATTTATAAAAAATTGATATTCAGTATTTTATAAAACGATATTTTCAAACATTAAAAAATTTAAAAATACCATTTTGGAAAATTCGCGCAAAGGTAACGGCTTTAGATTTTAAAACCAAACTATGTTTTTTCCTTAGAATTTTCCTGTGCAGCTGCTTCTAATGCTTCAAAAAATTCAGCACCGAATTTTCGTATCAATGGGGTTTCTAAAAACTTGTAAACTGGAACTTTCAATGTTTTTCCAAGGGTACAAGCGGCAGCACAAATATCCCATCTATCGTAATTAAGCGCTTCAAAATCGACTTCCTCATTTTTATTTATCCGAATTGGATATAAATGGCAGGAAATGGGTTTTTGAAAATTAACTGCACCTGCTTTGTAAGCCTGTTCAATTCCACACTGTGCCACTCCATTATCGCTTCGGGTCATGTAGGCACATTCTCGGCCTTTTACGAGTGTGGTCGCCATTTGATTCAACTCAACCTCCACATAAGGCCCATCCTTCTCAATGGCTGTTTTTCCTTTTTCTGTAAGGAATGGCTCCAAATCACTTTGAATCTCTTCTAAAATATCAAGCTCTTCCTTCTCCAATGGCGCTCCATAATCTCCTTCCACACAACATGCTCCTTTACAAGCACTCAGGTCACAGACAAATTTTTCTTTAAAAATTTCGTCACTTACTAATTTTCCTTTTATCAAAAACATTGAGAATCAGGTATTAAGGAACGTGAAAAAAATAACTTATAACAGTTTGAATATTCTTTTTCCCTTGCTCTTCGTTAAAAATACTCGCCAATGCTAAGGCATTGTCTGCGTTTTGTGCCTCGATCAATGAAAAAATAATTATTCACCTTTGTTAAATTTTATTCTTTACAAGTTCCTAAAACAGATAAATTCAAACGTAACAGAATGAGAATGTTTCAAAAAAACTTAGGCCTCTTTCTGAACTACGGCCGGAAAAATAGATTCTGTCATTTCTTTTGAAATGGAGTTGTTCGTAACTTTCAAAAAAGTTTTATTAGCCGTTTCTAATGTGATGAATCTATCTTCAATCTTATTGATGCGCCCCACAATACCGCAGCTCATCACCACTTCATCTCCTTTTTTCAAATTATCCATGAATACCTCTTGCTCACTTTGCTTCTTTTGCTGCGGTCTGATCATGAAAAAGTAAAAGACCAAAAGAATGGCCACCATAGGCCAAAGCCCTAAAACGGCATCTTGAAGACCTGCTTGTAATAAAATGTTTAAAGTCATTTTTTGAATTGATTAAGTTGATTGAGAACGTTTTCTCGTATTTATTTTTTTACCTCACCTACTATATGCACTACAGTCGAGTTTGGATAAGTGTTGGCCAAAATTGTAACTGGCTTGTGCTGATAGCCGCCTTTATTTTCCGTATTGAACTTCACATTGATGGTGCCTTTTTCTCCCGGAGCAATCGGGTTTTTCGGCCATTTTGGGATGGTACATCCGCAGGTTGAGCGAGCATCATGAATCAGCAAAGGTACCTCACCTGCATTGGTGAACGTAAATCTATGATTGACCACTTTCCCCTCCTTCACCGTTCCAAAAAAGAAAGTGTCCTTTTCAAATTGCATTTTGGCGACATTGATAGAGTCTTCAACCCCATTGGCTGTCACTGGATTGCGGATAATGTCTGCAATCTCATTGCCTGAGGTTTTTACCTCTTCCAATCTTTTTTCTCCTGATTCTTCTGTGGAAGTGCAATTAGTTAACAGGCCGGCGATTAAAAAAGTAAAAAAAAGTTTCCTCATTGTTATTTGAAAGTTACCTTGCATAAAAGACTGCTTCGAAATCTATTCTCGATTTTGTTTGGCGACTATTCCCGCCTGTCTTCGTTACAAAAATCCTCATTTAGCTAAGGCTAAACTCCGGTTTTTGCGCCTCGACAGTCGAAATAATTCATCCAAACAAATTTCACGACTAATTTCAAACCAGTCTCTAAGACTTGCAAAAGTAATTTTTCACCTTCATCAAGCAAAGAAAAGTTGAGAATTTATCTAATTGGGTTTATGGGCTCGGGTAAATCTTATCTGGGGCGCAAATT
>CALDSS010000165.1 GCA_937924495.1 uncultured Saprospiraceae bacterium | reverse complement strand
CTCAGGACGATATTTTAAGCCACACCACCCCGCGAACTCTCCAGTCGATTTCAAAATAACGGCCCATCGTCCGTAGTCATTTTCCTTATACTGTTTCCAGATATTTTCACTGATAATCATTTGAGAATCTTCCACACTTTTATGTGTAAAATTGCCGGTATATCTGACAACTTCTGGATTACTATTCATTTCGAAAATAGCAGGGGCATCCTCCATCACGATGTGGCGAAAGGCAAGTCGAGGGGTTTCAAAAAGAATGTCTGAGGTCAATTTTCGGTAGGAAGTTGATGCATACGAATGGTTTCGATTTTCGTATTGCTCACATGTTCTAAAACAAATCGATAGTTTCCTAAAACAATTTCAGAATCTTGTTCCGGAATATCTCCAGAAGTCATTACGATGTAGCCAGAGAGCGTTTGATATTCGCCTTCTGGCAAATCAAAATTATACTTATTGTTCAACTGATCAATTTCCATTCGGCCAGAGAAAAGAAACTCCTCCTCAGAAATTTGAATGTCAATCAAGTCTTCAACATCATGCTCATCATCAATTTCACCAAAGATTTCTTCTACCAAATCCTCTGTGGTCACAATGCCCGAAATACCACCAAACTCATCCACAATGCAAGCAATACTCATTCTATTTTTGATAAAAACATCCATCGCGTCTTTTACCCGCATCGCTTCTGGCAAGTATTCGATAGGCAACATGATGTTTTTAATGGAACTCGGATTTTTGAAAAATTGCTGATGGTGGATGTATCCTTGAATGTTTTCAATCTCATCCTTGCTAATCAAAATCCGAGAAAGTTTTGTGGTAGAAATTAAATCTTCCAGCTCTTCTAAAGTAGCAGAAATATCAATGTGTTGAATTTCCGTTCGTGGGATCATGCAATCACGCAGGCGCGTTTCGCGCAGTTTTAGTGCTTTTTCAAAGAGTTCTGTATCTACTTCCTCGTCATCGTCATCCGTACGGGAGCTTTTTATAAAGTCCTCCAAATCTGTACGGGTGAAAGTTTCTGCATCCTCTTCATCTGGCAGTTTTACAAATTGACTAATAATTTTATTTGACATCGTAAACATCAACCAAGAAGGAAAAGAGAGAATAGATTTCAGCAGCCGAAGTGGATAAGCCAATGCATATAAAATGTCATCTGAATATAACCTGAAAAGGGTCTTTGGTAAAAACTCTCCAAAAACCAAAACCACCAAAGTAATGATTAATGTTGAAGCTAATAATTGTAGATACTCTTTGGAATTGAGCGATTCAGGAAAAACCTGAGTCAGTACACCAGTCATCAAAGAAGTAAAGATGACTAACGCCACATTATTGCCCACTAGCATAGTACTCAAAAAATCCGCTGGATTTTCAAAAAACGTGGCAAGAATGAGTCCGCGACGGGTTCCGCTTTTTTTCTTCAGCTCTACTTTGAGCTTACTTGAAGAAATAAACGCAATCTCCGACCCCGAAAAAATGGCGGAGAGAATGAGCGAAACCAATATTCCAATTGCGATTAGCATGGATTGAGTTGATTGAGTTGATTAGGCTTTACTGGATTTATTGATTTTGTTTTTATCTTGAATCAAAAATAATAAAAAACTATGAGCAAATTTGAACCGATTACTGAATTGAAAGTTTGGCAAAAAAGCAAGACGCTGAGAAACGAAATTTTCCAATTCGTCTAATTACTCCCTAAAGATGAAAAATATAGATTAGCCGATCAAATAATTCGTTCTTCAAGATCTGTAACGGCTAACATCGCTGAAGGTCATGGAAAATTTTATCATAAAGAAAACATCCAATCCTGTAGAGTAGTAAGAGGCGAATTAATTGAAACACTTGACCATCTCATCTGCGCCTATGATTGTAGCTACATTGATCAAAATCAGCTTAAGAGTTTCAAAGAAAAGATTGACGAAATTCATAAAATGTTGAATGCGTACATCAAGTATTTGAAATCCCAAATTGGTTAATTGAGAAATCTCATTCAACTAAATTAAGCAATCAACTTTTATAACTGAATTAACCAATTAACTGAATCAACTAATTCATCCCAAATTCCACCTCATCCTCTTTATACTTGGATGGACACTTGAGCAACATATCTGAAGCGACGAAGATATCTTCCGCTTTATCCATTTTACCAGTGATAACCACTTGCTCCGACAACTCAAAATCTTGAGGCTTGGCAGCATAGTACACGACTTTTCGCTCCAGACCATTATTGTCTCTCATGAAGAAGTGCATATAGTTCGGATCTTTCGATGGTTCATAAAAGATCTCTTTGTCTTTTGATAGCTTTCCTACCACTTTTACGGATTGTCCCGTATTATCTGCTACTGTAAAATCAGAGTAAGTAGCCAATTCATTAGAGCTACTCATAAGTGCAACCAATGCTCCTACTATCAAAACTGCGGCGATGATATATGTCTTTTTCATAATAAACGTCTTAAGGTCGGGTTTAAAAACTTTACACAAAAGTACAAACAACTAAAACTATTTGCAGGTTGGGGAGTATTTAATCTTTAACGTAAATTGGTTCTAAATAAGGTTGCTCAAAAATCGTTTTTCCGCTTCCCGCCTGTTGGATTTCCCCTTGGCCGTTTTCCGTTTGCTTCAATAAATTGATCGATTCTTTCATCTTCCAACTCTTTAGCTTTAGCTCTTCCTCCGATGTTTTTGACTAAAACTTTCCCAGCAAATCGAATAAAACCCGCTACCAGATTATACATATTAATTTGGTAACGTAGCCGTTTGGAAAGTCCATCTTTTTCGATAGGTTCATCAGATATGCCGAACTTAAAGACCTCGTTTTCTTGTAAATCATCAATTTGATAAAGATGGTGAGGGTTTGGATTCTTGAGTGAATTGCCGTGCAAAATTAGCTGTTTTTAAAGGGAGATTGTTTTAGCACCCCAACCATTTGGATTAAAACCTGTTTCAAATACATATTTTGGAACGTGCTTTAATGATTTTCCAGTTTTTCGAAACCATGCTTTTTCAGGAATATGAAGCAATGCTTCAAAAAATAAATCATTAGGAAATTCGGAAGGTGTTTTTAATATTCTTTCAAAGCTCTCTTTACCATTTGCTACTACACAGCACCGTGCATAAAGAAATAAATCAGAAGAGACACTTTCGTTCAATGTAGAATTTTGAGCAAACGCTTTGCCATCAAGCAGATATAGTTTTTCAGATAACAAATCATAAAAGGCAAGAATCTTTTCTTCTTCTAAGCTCGACAACTCCTGAATAAGGGGCTCTATCACTGCATCATCATTACCTACTTTCCCCCAATCTAATAACGTAATCATTTTCCAAAAAGTCTCCTCATTCATAACTGTTTCGTCTAATATAGAAAGATGAATTTCCACCTCGGCATCTGCATACTGCTCTTGCAGACGCTTAAGCGATTGCTTATCTAAATCCTTTAATTTCAATCGATGAACAGTCATATTTCTATTTGTGACTCTAAAATAATTTATTTTTTGGGATTTAACAATCTAAACTATTTCTAAGTTCAGGAGTATTTAATCTTTAACGTAAATTGGTTCTAAATAAGGTTGTTTTTACCCTTACCTTTGCACCCATGAAATTTTATTACGCAGATACTTTCAATTTTTTGTCCAAGATGACCATTTCACGGCTGTGGAATATGGGCAAGGTGGTATCGTCGTTTTATATTTCAAAATGGATGAAAAAGCCCATTCAGTGGGGCATGCCCTTTACGGTTTCCATTGAACCAACAACGGCTTGTAATCTCAAATGCCCTGAATGTCCGAGTGGATTGAGAGCATTTACGCGTCCTACTGGTAATTTGAAGGAGAATTTCTTTCAAGAAACCATTGCCGAGTTGCATAGCAAATTGATGTATCTCATCTTCTATTTTCAGGGAGAACCGTACATCAATCCCAAGTTTTTGGATATGGTGAAACATGCCTCAGATAAAGGCATTTATACCATCACCTCCACCAATGGACATTTTTTGAATAAGAAAAATGCTCAAAAAACAATTGAAGCGGGGCTGGATAGGCTCATTATCAGCGTAGATGGAACGACTCAAGATACTTACGAAAATTATAGAATTGGTGGAAAATTGGAAACGGTTTTGGAAGGCGCAAGAAACGTAGTTGCCGCCAAAAAGGAAATGAATTCCAAAACGCCGCACATCATTTTTCAATATTTGGTCGTCCGGCCCAATGAGCATCAAATTGATGAAATCTATAAAATTGCCGATGAAATCGGAATTGATGAAGTGAAACTAAAAACCGCTCAGGTTTATGATTATGAAAACGGAAACCCTCTCATTCCTACTATAGAAAAATATGCCCGTTATGGCAAAAATGACGATGGCACCTTTTCGGTAAAAAACGAATTACTGGATCACTGCTGGAAACTCTGGCATGCTTGTGTTATCACTTGGGATGGTTTGGTCGTGCCTTGCTGTTTTGATAAAGATGCACAGCATCGTCTTGGTGATTTGAAAAAACTATCTTTTGCAGAAATTTGGAAAAGCAAACCTTACCACGATTTTCGTACGAAACTGATGAAAGGTCGGAAAGAGATTGATATTTGTACAAATTGTACGGAAGGGTGTAAGGTTTGGGAGTAGAAACCGTTCTATTTCTAAAATAAAAAACTGTGAAAAAATTAAGTCCACTCCTCGGTTTTTTCTTATTCTATTCTTTCCTATTTGCACAAGAGGGTTCCAATACAAAATTTATCAAAAACGTAAGAATTGGTACAGCGGTTGGCTACTCCCAATACTTTGGAAAAAACACCTCTACATTGCCAGATAAAGTCGCATTCAACTCTAATAAAATAACACTGCCTGATGTAGAGCCATCTTTTTATAAAGTCTTTGGCGAATTAGAAACGCGTGAGAACATCCTCATAAATGTAGGAATTGGCTACAAAGAAATAACATACGGCGAAACGGTTGAAACAAGTCCCGGAAATATTTTTTCTGGTTTTAGAAGCTTTGGAACAATTGGAAATTACACCCAAATTGATCTTCATGCTGGCTACTCCTACAAGTGGGAGGTTTTAGAAATTGTCCCATACATTGGCCTAAGTGGTCAATTTAGTTCTGGAACAACTACTTATACCTCAAGTTCCTCAATTGATAGTTCCATCATAGTGGGCCCTATTGTTACTGAACAATTAAAAGCTAACTTTTTCACCTTTGATAGTGGTTTCGATTTTCGTTTTTGGTTTAGTAAAAACTGGAGTATTTATACTGGTGTAAGCTATTCAAAAGGATTATCAAAAATAATACAACAGGGTGGCGATTTTGTGTGGAATGGCACAAAAGGGACTATTTCAGGGACAATGAATGGTAGTCATGTATCTCTTGAGTTTGGTGTTTTATATCGTTTCAATAGAAAAAAACAAAAGGCATCCCGCTAAATGCGAAATGCCTTTCTATTTTCAACAAAACTCATTTGAGTTTTAATTTTTTATCGCATGTTATACAAACTTGAGACAGCTGGAATCAAAGCAATTTCTACCCTTCGATTTTGTTTATAAGTTTCATTATCTCCTTTTACCTCAGTGACGGCATTCACATGCTCTCCTCTTCCCGCTGCAATAAGGTTAGTAGGATTTACACCACTTTTAACCAATCGTTTCACAACAGAAGCAGCTCTTTCGACACTCAAATCCCAATTATAATTATCAGAAGCGCGAGTATCAGTATGACCTTCCACCATAACCTTCAGCGTTGGATTTTTGGCCAATACACTTGCAAGATTGTCTAAGGCAGCTTTTCCACTTTGGCTCACTCTCGCAGAACCACTATTAAAAAGTACTTTTTCTGACATGGAAACATAAAGCATATCTCCTCGGGTAATAATGCTCAAGCCCGAAGAATTGACATTAGAAAATGCGCCAGCGACTTGGTTTCTAAAATTATTGAAAGCAGCGTCTTTTTCAGAAATTGTTTGCTCTGCAGTTGCGATTTTGGTTTTGAAACCAGCAATCTCACCTTTTACAGATTCTAAATCTGATTTTATGGAAGCAATTTCACCTTCAAGGCCAGACTTTTGTCCCATGAGGGCTTCCTTCTCTCCTTCTAAAGCTTTAATAGTTGTTTGAGCAGCTGAAAGTGCTTGGTCAACAGTCATTTTTGAAGACTCCAATGCTTTAAATTTTTTGGAGGATACGCAAGAGGCAAATAAAATTGAGGATAGCATTGCGAGGCCAAAAAGCCAAAGTGTAGTTTTTTTCATTATATAAATAGAATTTTTAAAGTGTTTGTAATCAATAAGTTATGAACCACGAATGTAGAAAAAAGTGGAATGTCGCCAAAAACTTCAGTAAGAATAAATTTAGTTATACCTATCACTTCAATAACCAATTTTTCATTACTTCAACGAAGTAATCAGGACACTTTGCCCAGTTGAAATGTTTGAGGTTGGAGAAAACTGTTTCTTTTCAGAAACTCTTTGAGGTCTTGATTAGTCGTTTTATCTCGATAGATTATCGGTCGATTTTCGGGCATGTTTTCTCAGTATGATTTCTTGTATGATTCGCGTTCTCGCAAAAAAGCGGCTTCCGACCCTTGATTTATTTTAAACTTCGTTCGTAAAGTTTCTCTTCCTCCAATTTTTGAAATATAAACTGCGAAATGCAAATGTGGACCGCTCGCAAACCCTGTATTTCCGCTGTAGCCAATTCGCTGACCAGTCTTGACAATATCACCTGGCTTTACCAAAGCTCCATTCTTTTTCAAATGCACATATTCAGCAAAAGTACCATCCTCATGGTAAATGGTTATCAAGTTGTTGTATTCAGCGCATCTATGATTGGAAGTGCAATTTCGACTGTGCTTTTCGACTACCTCTATCACCTTGCCACCTCTTGCAGCAAAAACCTCTTCGCCGATATCTAAATCAAAATCTAATGCATTTTCTCCATGATGAGAAAATCTTCCGTTGTAACCTTGTCCGATTCCTACCCTTTTTCCACTTCGGAAAGGCAAATCGTAAACATAATCCCTATCAAAATTTTGGTTGACATGATCGCCAATATTTGAAGTTGACTCCATTCCAAACTTATAGCTTTTACGCGGATTTTTCACAACCAAATCAGTAACAACAAATCCCTTGGCTTTTGCAGGTATAACTATCAAACGATCCACATCATTTGTAGATCTCATATTTTTCAAACTAAAATCAAACTTCACTGTAACCGGGCAATGTTGAGCATTATCAGCCAAAATTTGATATCCCTTATCCGTTTGAAGATGATAGATATCAAGATAATTAGCTTTTAGCGTAAAGCAAAGCGCACAAAAGATAACTATGATTAAATATCTCATTTGATTGAAGTGTTTGATTTGAAGTTGTTTAGGGATGGAGTTTAGATGCGAAAATTTGAGAATAAAGATTCTGAAGAAGTCAAATTCTAAATTCATAGCACCGCTACGGGTTAAGAATTTGGCAAAATCAGGTTCTTTAGTATCTAATTTGCAGCTTAAAATCTATTCCCAAACAACTTCATAAAGAACAAACAGAAAACGCCTCTGGTTGCAGTCTTATTACTTTGTGCTTGTTTAAATTCCGACTTTAAGCTGCAAATTGATTTTTTTTGAACCTGATTTTGCTAAATTTTAATTCAATAGCTTGGCTATTCAATTAAAATTTAACTTCATTAGAACCAAAAACCTTCAATTTTCGCTTCTAAATCCAAAATCTAAACAAGCACCTTAAATCTAAAGTCTTTAGTTTTCTTGCCTCTATGTCGGTTAGCTCTTTTTCTTTTACCACTTTTGTGAAAACATTTTATTCATGAGAGATATTGAATCAATGGAGGACATTAAACTTTTCGTAAATGGTTTTTATGAAAAGGTGCAGGGAGATGATTTGCTCGGCCCTGTTTTCGCCAGCAAAATTGAGGATGGAAATTGGCAGCCACATTTAGATAAAATGTATTCCTTTTGGAAAACGGTTTTATTTCATGAAGCAGGTTACAAGGGTAGTCCCTACATGAAACATCACCCACTCCCCATCAAACCATCTCATTTTGAAAGATGGTTGAAACTTTTTAACGAAACCATTGATGGGCTATTTGAAGGGGCTTTGGCAGACGATGCCAAACGCAGAGTAGAAAGCATGGCTCAATTATTCATGGCAAAAATGGAATATTATAAAGCCAATCCGAAAATAAAACCAATTGCATAAAAAATGCCGAGCCGCAAAAGCGACTCGGCATTTTTTATTTGAATTGAGATAAATTATTCTTCTCCCATGAAGTAAGAAAGGAATCTCAAGATCTCAAGATACAACCAAACGATAGTGAATAATAATCCCATTCCGAAGTACCATTCCATGTGTTGTGGTGCACCTGCTTGTTCTCCTTTTTCGAAGTTATCGAAATCAAGAAGTAAATTCATACAAGCAATCACAATGATAACTGCTGCAATGCCAATGGAAATCATTCCTCCATCATGCAAGAACGGAATTGAAATTCCAAACATGTATAAAGCGATATTCACCAAGTATAACATCATCACTGCTCCAACCGCCATTGTCACACCAGCTCTAAACTTCTGAGTAACTTTAATTAGTCCAGTTTTATAAAGTGCTAACATCAAAAACAACAAAGCGAAAGTTATCGTCGCTGCATGAAAAACGATGCCACTAAAAAGAGAGGCGTAAAGTATAGAAGCGGTACCTACAAGTAAGCCTTCAAATAATGCAAAGATAGGAGCTAATACAGGAGCTTTGGCTGGATTTCTTGATGCTATGAAATAAACGACTGCTCCAGCAATTGAATAGACTAACATCAGATTGAAGAATGGAAACATTGCACCGGCAACTGCTCCAACCAACATTACTCCAAATAAAATTAAGGTCTTATTCACTGCTCCTCCCACCGTCATCAAGCCACCGTCAGCTCTTTCAATCGGATTATTGCGTACCAAATCCGTATCTAAAACTTCATTATTAGTTACTGTTTCTCCCTTTGATTCAAATTGCTTCATGAAGGGATTGCGTGATTTTCCAAATTTCATTCTTTAGTTTTTTAATTTAAAAATTTTAGAGTCAGCCAAATATAGGAATTAAAAATCTTTAGCGTCTATAAAGTTTAATCTGAACTCCAATTTATGGACGAAATGATTTCAATTAGGTGACAAATCTTTGTCCGAAAACCTTACCCGTAAAAGAAACGCCTCGACAATTGCTTGTCGAGGCGCTTTCTATTTATCATTTAGTACAACTCAAAAAGAAGTTTTTACTCTTCTTCTTCAGAAGCATCCTTCGAGATAGTTACCTCTTCAGCTTTTGGCTCCTCTTTTTTTGCTTCAGGTGCCGCAGGCGCATCTGCCAACTGATCTTTCAATGCAGCCAATGCAGAAATATCACCCAAAGTAGAACGCTCTACTTTTGACTGTGTTTTCTTCACTGCGCTACGCATTTCAGTACGCTCCTGTCTTTGCTGATTGATTTCCTCTCCTCTTGCTTCACGCTGAATATCTTCAACATAACGAGAGTGAGAAACAATGATACGTTTATCGTCACGGTTGAATTCAATTACTTTTACAGTAATTACTTCATCCAATTCCGCGAAAGCGTTATCCTCTTTTTTGATGTGCTTGGTAGGTGCATACGCTTCCAATCCGTAAGGCAATTGAAGGATAGCTCCTCTATCATCGCGCTTGATCACGGTTGCTTCATGGAATGAACCTGCAGGGAATACTTTCTCGAAAGTATGCCATGGATTTTCCTCCAATTGCTTATGCCCTAAGGACAATTTGCGATTATCCTGATCAATTTCAAGAATTACAACATCGATTACTTCACCAACTTTAGTAAATTCTTTCGCATGTGAGTAACGTTTCGTCCAAGACAAATCAGAAATGTGAACCATCCCTCCGATTCCATCTTCCAACTCTACAAACACACCATATTGAGTCAAGTTTTTCACTTTTCCTTTGTGTGAACTATCAATTGGGAATTTATCACCAATCTCTGTCCAAGGATCTTTAGACATTTGCTTGATACTCAAAGACATCTTTCTGTCCTCTCTATCAATTGTCACCACCTTAGCTTCTAATTCCTGACCTAATTTGAAGTATTCTCTTGAGTTCATCGGCTGACTTCCCCAAGAAATCTCAGATACGTGAATCAATCCTTCTACACCTGGAGTGATTTCAAGGAATGCTCCGTAGTCTTCGATATTAACAATCTTACCTTTAACCATAGAACCTTCCGCAATGGTCTCATCCAATACTTGCCATGGGTGTGGAGTCAATTGTTTCAAACCAAGAGAAATTCTTCGTTTGTTCTCGTCGAAGTCTAATACTACAACGTTGATCTTCTGATTCAATTGAAGTATCTCTTCTGGGTGGTTGATACGACCCCATGAAATATCGGTGATGTACAACAATCCGTCCACACCTCCTAAGTCCATAAATGCACCGAAATCTGTGATGTTTTTGACCACACCTTCCAATACTTGACCTTTCTCCAATCCTTCGAGGATTTGGTCTCTTTGCTCGGCAAGGTCACTTTCAATCAAGGCTTTGTGAGATACAACGGCGTTTTTAATTACCTCATTGATTTTCACTACCTTGAATTCCATCATCTTACCTACATACGAATCATAATCAATGATTGGCTTAATGTCAATTTGAGAACCTGGTAAGAATGTCTCCAAACCTTGAAGGTCAACGATAAGTCCACCTTTAGTTTTACTGACAATCACACCTTTCAATACAGTTCCGTTCTCGTAAGAATCTCTAATATTGTTCCACGCAGTGATCAATTTTGCTTTTCTTCTTGAAAGCACTAATTGACCTCTCGCATCCTCTTGCTGCTCTACATATACATCTACACTATCACCAACAGCTAAATCTGGATTGTCTCTAAATTCAGACAATGAAACCAAACCATCAGATTTGAAATTCAAATCTAAAACAACATCACCTCCGTGAATTGCTTTTACAGTACCCGCTACTACCTCAAATTCTGTAATATCGCTCAATGTACTCTCATACTGCTTCAAGAACTTTTCATGCTCAGCATCTGAGTAAACACTTACTTGACGTTTTCCTCCATCCCAATCAAATTCATCGTGAGGAGTGTTGTCAACAGGTACTTCATCTAAAACTACTTCGTTAACAGCTGTAACTTGCTCTTGCACTACTTCCTTCACCTCTTCTTTTACATCTTTTTCGTCAGCCATTTAAAAAATTTTGTATGTCTGTGCTTTTCTTACTTATTTTTGAAAAACTCGACAGTTGTTAAAAAATAGAAAATCAGCTTTAACTACCTGATTTTCAGTGAATTACAAATAAAAATTGACCCGATTATTTTCGGGGACGCAAATTTACGCCTTTTTATTGGAAAAACTCAATAAATTTAGGGAGAAACAACCCATCAAAAGCAACTCAAGATCAATGGTAATCAGCACAAAAAACTTAGAGTACACTTTGAATAATCTTTTGTGTCCCTTTTGTGTCTTTTGTGGTTCAAAAAATATACGTTTGCACCAATCAATCAAACTACACTTTTTTGAAATCAAAACATCAAATCATTTTCGGGCGGCATCCAGTTGTAGATGCCATTAGAGAGGGCGAGCCCGTAGATAAAGTGCTATTACTACAAGGTACTCGTGGTGAATTAGAAAAAGAACTTCGCCTGCTTTGTCGCGAGAAGCTCATCCCAATCACCATGACGCCAAAAGCGAAATTGGATAGACTCACTTTCAATAAAAATCACCAAGGTGTTATTGCCTTTATTTCACCGGTTCGGTTTTATCAAGTAGAAGATATTGTTCCTCATATATTTGAAAAGGGAGAAACACCACTTCTTCTGATGCTTGACGGTGTTACGGACACTCGAAATTTTGGTGCCATCACGCGTTCTGCGGAAGCATTTGGTGTGCATGCCATTATTGTTCCGCTCAAAGGAAGTGCGCAAATTGGGCCCGACGCCATCAAAACTTCGGCGGGAGCTTTACTGAAAGTTCCGATTTGCAAAGTAAAAAGCCTGAACAATACCATTGAATATTTGCAAAGCTCAGGCGTTCAGGTTTTTGCTAGTAGTTTGGAGGCCAAAGATTCGATTGATAAAATTGATTTTAAATCTCCCGCTGTTATTGTTTTGGGTTCAGAAGACTTGGGTGTAACCACTGGAGTTTTGAGAAAGGCCAACCAAACCTTCATCATTCCTCAAGTTGGAACGACTGATTCTTTGAACGTTTCTGTTTCGGCTGGGGTGATGTTGTATGAGGTGCAGCGGCAGAGGAAAGAATAAAAAAACCCGAAGCCGAAGCTCCGGGTTCTACGTTCTTACAGTCGGGAGTGAATAAAATTTCTCATTCTTTTCACCTAACTTTCGAACATCATAAACAGCAGGTAAATGAAACACAAGTCTTTGAGGTGTCAGAAATCAGCAGATAGGTGTCAGGTTTGATTCAATGACAACTCGTTTATTTTTTGTAAGTTTTGGGGCGAATCAGTAAGCCAATTGGATTAGTTAATCAGCGAATTAAGATTCTCCTTCCTATTTCAAAAACTGATTTACTAATCAAGTAATTCAATGTTCTATTCTAGAACTCCGTAATTTTCCTAACCACCTTGTAAAGGCGCGTAAATTCATTCACTTCTTCATAAAATGGATCATGCTCCAAATAGTTAGCAGAGATCAATTTCAATTCGCTAACGTGATTTTTGGTCACAATTTTTTGAACGTATTTTATCCAAAGTGAACCGTTGTTTTTGACGGCATAAATGTCATTATCATTTACATCCATCAAACTGTTCAGTTCTCGGCAAACCACAATGTCTCCATTTTGAATAATGGGTTCCATACTATTTCCATTTACCGGAAAGGCAACCAAACCGATTCCTTTTAAGTCAGGTAAAGAAAAATAGGATTTATCTTCCTCTGTGGTTCCTGTATCTACAGAAGTACCTGCAAATGCGTTGACAGTGGTAAACATGATAGCACTTTGGCTTGCGGGCATTAAGGTGGCTCCTTCTTCGATTTTAGGGGCAGACATACCGAATGGACTCCCTTCTCCATCCAACATCCAAGATTCGTTGACCCCAAATTCTCGGCAAAAAGCACGTGCTTGTGTATAGCTGACCACTCGATCATTAGAATCATTCAAAAATCCTCTAATGATATGACCATAGGCTCTATTACCTAAAACCCGCTCTGCACAGTCACCAATTCCTTTTCCCCCTCTGTCATTTTTAACGATGATTCCGCGTTCTTCCAACATATTGAAAGCGACACAAAATCGTTCGTTAAGTTCTACTCGATCATTTTTTATCATAGCAAGTATGTTTGTGAAACAAAATTGATTATCATGGTGCAAATTTAAAACAAATTATTTCAATTCAAAATAAATTGATTATAATTTTTGAAATTTGTTTCTATTCTGCGGGCGATTTCAAATTATTTCAATGAAAACGCATGATTTGTGATCATACTTTAAGAAAAATTCTATTTTTGTGTAGCATACTTTTTGAAGTACATAGAATAGTCTTTGTTCTGAAATTGATTTTTCTTCAATAGATTTCAGGAAAAAGACTAAAAACTTCATTGATTTTTTCGGCGAAAGCCGTTTTAATAATTATGAAGTTTTATAAAATTTCATTTCAAGCTGCAAATTCCTTGCTTTTGAACTAAAACTTTATAAAACTTCAATGAGAAAACTTATAAAGAAATATGGCAACCGTTATATCGCTTTTGAATCACAAAGGAGGTGTAGGTAAAACTACCAGTGCAATCAACATCGGAGCAGGCATGGCCGAACTTGGAAAAAGAGTATTGTTGATTGATCTTGACCCTCAAGCAAATCTTACCCTTTCATTAGGTATATCAAGGCAGAAAATCACCATCTATGAGTCGCTCAAAGGTGAAGATGATTTGGTACCTTATAATGTAAAAGAAGGCTTAGATGTTATCACTTCTTGTCTCGACCTTTCTAGCGCTGAGATGGAATTGATTAATGAAGCTGGGCGAGAATTTATTTTGAGAGAGCTGATTGCTGGTGTAGAGGATGCTTATGATTTTGTCATCATTGATTGTCCTCCGTCATTGGGTCTGCTTGCGTTGAATGCATTGACAAGCAGTCGTTATATTATCATTCCTTTGCAAACTGAGTTTTTGGCAATGCAAGGTCTTGCAAAAATCAAGCAAGTGATTGATAAGGTAAAGCTACGCCTGAACAAGAAGCTTGAAATCGGCGGAGTAATTGCTACCATGTACGATAAGCGAAAAGTATTGAATAGAGATGTAGTGGAGACTATTAAAAAGTATTTTGGTAAGAAAGTGTTTGAAACATATATAAGGGATAATGTAGCACTGGCAGAGGCTCCAGCGCAACGGCAAGACATCTTTTCATACAATAAAAGTAGCCCAGGAGCTAAAGATTACCTTGCCTTGTGCAAAGAAATTTTGGAACGCGTTGAAGCAAAAGTAGAAGCATAAACCAAATCCCTAATCAACAACATACATTGTGAGTAAATTCAATAAAAAGAAATTCACGGGCTTAGATAGCGTCTTTGAGGATGATGGCAAAGATTTGTTTAACAATGCTTCCGTTGTAGAGGAGCCTGTGGAGAAAAGCCCTAAGAAAACAACTAAAAACAAGGATAGAAGTACCCACAAAAATTTTACCTCTGATTTAGATTCGTTGCTTGAGCAAGCTTTGGCAGAAAGTGATGACTACAAAGAAGAGAAAAAAGAGAGAAACACAAGAGCGGGTGGCCTGCAAGCTATCTCTGGCTTGGATGCACTGATTCGTCAAACTATAAATTTTGAGGTTGTAAAATCCGAGAAGGGTGTGAAACCTACTAAACGTGTTAGTTTCACCGTGGATAAAGATAAACTTCAAAAACTAAAACACATTGCAAGAATCGAAAAAGCATACATGAAAGACATCTTATCAAGACTTATATCTGAATATATTAAAGAATATGAAAATGGAAAGTCATAAATTATGCTCGTAAATCTGTCACAGTTTCACTACAGCATATTGATGGTGGCTGCTTCTTATGACTATAATATATTTTAAAGAACTTGTATATCAACGCTTTCTATATAAAAAGAAAACTACATACGAAAACTGCCAATATTTTCTCGCTTTTTGCCTTGTCACATTAAAAAGTGATTAAAAATTACATTAGTCAAAAATTGCATGCATTTTGCATACATAGAACTAAGGGGAACAAGTATTAATCAAACAGCTCCACGATATTTTAAACAGCTTCACCTTACAAGTACTTTTATTAAAATAAGTAACCGTCCAAAAATACTTAGCACCTAAATAAGCCTTTTTCATTGGCATACTATTTTTGAAATCAGCTAAACAGCTACTTGTTTACAACAATCACTCTCAAAAAAGTTATCAACGTACACCGTACGTGAGTGGATCAGCTCCACAAAGAATCATATCAAAATTACTGATATGAGGTATGGTAAATCAAAAACCGATGGTTTTAGATCCCCCCTTCCAAAGAAGAAGTCTAAAATCTACCCCTCGGCACCCCAACCCCCTTTGTTTACCTCAAGCCTTTTTTTGACTGCAAGGTGAAATCTCCTTATTTTCACCTTGCTTTTTTTTCCTCCTAAAGCAAAAACGCCTCAAGACTTTTGTCAAGAGGCGCATCCAAATTAAAAGTGCTTACAAAATTTCTTTAAGCTCTGTTCAAAAGAACAATACTTTTTGATACAGCTTGCCCTTCCTGAATTACCGTTAAGGAGATAGCTCCAGGAGTTGCTCTATTTCTTAGTTGTATTTGTTTTTGATAAATGCCATCGAAGTTTTCGATAGATTCTTCATATACTACTTTTCCTGACACATCCGTCAAACGAATAATGGTAGGAACTGCTTTTCCTGTAAAGTTAATATTCACTTCGCCAAAGGTTGGATTCGGGAATGCTTCAAAGCGCTCATAATTAAAACCTTGACCAGAAATTTCAATTTCAGGTTGAGGGGTTTCGATTATTTCTTCTTTTTCACAAGGCTTGAATTGGCCTCTAACTTTTTTACGTTCTCCATCTCGCAAAATGGTCAACTTGAAATAATCTCCTGGCAAATTTTGGTCTCTTTCTGAAACTAATTCAGGCTGACTGTTCACCTCTGCACCGTCCAAAGCAAGGATGATATCGCCTTCTTGCAAATCCATATCAGAAGCAGGTGTATCCTTAATTATCCTTGTAATTTTCACACCACCCGCTCGGCGATTTTTAGTAAAAACACCGATGAATACCTTACAAGGATCTACCTTTTCATTCTCTTGAAATCTATAGGCGTGTCTCTCCGCAAAACTTGGACGATTTGGAGTGAGCGTTACAGTTGCTTCTTGAACTGAACCGCTTCTATCATATTTCACGAAAACCTCATCGCCAACTTCTAATCGACCCAATACTTGAGAAATATTATTTAAATCTTCTACCTCCGTATTACCTACTTTAATGATAATATCACCTCTTTGAAGTCCTGCATTCGCTGCTCCTTTTCCTTGAATTACATTATCCAACTTCACACCTTCTCCTTCATAATCTTCATCTACATAAACACCTAACATTGGGCGTACTGGATTACTAAATCTATGCCCCCATCGCTCATTTCTATCTTTGATTCTATTTCTAAAACCTTTAATATCAACATCTTCATTCTTCCATCCTTTTGGCATACAACCTGGTCTTGGTGTGCATGTTTTTGGATCACAAATTTTAGCATCACCACCAATTATTTCAACATCGATGGATTGGATATCATTTGACTCAAGAAAATCCAAATGTTCGAATTCAGTTGGCGTATCACCTGAATATTGAATTTCTTTTGTGATGGTCGTACCATCCTTCGTGACAACTGTAATTTTTACAGCTTTATCAGCATTATCAACTTGCTGCGCCAACAAAGAAGTGCTTGTAGAAAAAGCAATCGCCAGCGAAAAGATTAAGTAAAAGAATTTTTTCATCTTTATAAATTTTGATTCACTTTTATAGACTGTAATTTAATGCAAAGGTTGTTCGATTTTATACATTCTAATAAATTTTAACAAAAACAAATATCAAACGTGACTATTAAGTAGAGTTTACATCTAAAAGTCTGGATAGCTTTTCACAAAAAGCTACAACCGTCCGCTTTTAGAACCTGATTTTACAAATTTTTTGAATGAAGGACCTGGCTACAATTGAGAAAATGAATGAACTGGGTGCGAAAGGCATCCCTTTCTTTTTTATGTTTGATTTTGAAGGTAAAGTATTGAAAGTGCTTCCGTTGGAAGAGTTAGCCAAAAATCAGATTTTGGTGGATACGCCTATTTTTTCAAATTGGTTAATTGAGAAAAATGAGGTTAGAAAAAAGCCAATTCAGTTTGAAAAGCATCCTATTTCTTTTGAGGAATATGA
>CALDSS010000164.1 GCA_937924495.1 uncultured Saprospiraceae bacterium | reverse complement strand
CCAACGATTAAAAACTTGCATGTCGATGCTGGCGATAAACCTAAAAGGAAAAGGTTTGAAAACTTCATTTTGACCATCGCCATTGGGAGTGAAGGCGTTGGGCAATTCGTAAAATGGACAATTGTCTCGACAGAGGATATTGCTGAAATCACTTTCATTGCCGAGGCTATCAAACGCCGTTACTGCGTAACAACCAACTAGACCTAAATCAGTCGAGTGATAGAAAATTGTATCGTTTTCAAAATCAATCTCAGCTATCAATTCCAATTGGGACAAAGAATCAGCAGCATAGTAAATATTGTAGCCTAAAACATCATCCACATCTTCGCAAATTTCTTCTGGGTTGGTCCAACTTAAACGATTTTCAATATCATCAATTAATTCTTGAAGTGGGTCAGGATCACAAATATTTTGAATAGTCAAAATAGGAGGGCAGGGCGGCACATTGTCAACTGGGATGCCGCAAGTGCGCTGTGATTTATTGAGAATCGGATTCACTACACCATCTACACCATACGAGCCAGATGCCATTACGTAGTAGCAATATTCTTTACCATTGAGCAAATTCAAATCTTCATAAATCGTATCTCTCGTAAGTCCAATAGAATCAAAGGTGCCATTCAAATCATCATCTCGATAAATGGTGTATTCAATATTTTCCCACGGGACATCAAACTCCCAAGAGAGTACATTTTTCTCATCAGTTTCGAAAATATTTAAGAAGATGCTGGAAGCATGCTCTGTATCGCCAAGGGGTTCTGATTCACCATTGACATAAAATTCTATTTTATAGGAATAAGGTTCGCCAGAAGTGTTAAGTCCAGTTGAATCGATGAAACAAGTATCATTAGCAACAGCGAAATTGGGGAATGATAAATCCCCTCCTGCAACTGGTTGAAATCCATTGTCCGTTATGCCAGTAGCTCGCAACACGCGGTAGCGATAGGGACCCGGATTTTCGAGTGTATCCAGATCTTCTACATTAGGTTTTGACCATTTTACCAAAATATGACCATCCACTGCATCTGTTTCTTCCACATCTACATTGGTAATGAGCGGAATATCTTTGTTCAGTTGAACGCAAACCTCTTCTGAAGGAAGACTTTCAACCAAATTGAAAGGCGAACCATTGGTAGTGTATCGGGCAAAACGTGCGAATATTCGATAACAATAGGTTTTACCCCGTTCTACGTCCGTATCAGAAAAAACATATCTGCCATTTTCAAGTTGTCTCGTTCTGAAGGCGATTTGGCGATAGCCTTGTCCTGCCAGCCCTGTTTCACAAGTATCAACAAGAAAAGGATTGCTACCTATTCGTTTCCAAACAGAAAAACCATAGAAATATTCTTCTCTCGCATCTTCACAATCATAGGGACTAAGCCAACTTAGATTTATGACTCCGGTCTCGGTTTCTGCTTGCAAATCTTCAGGGGCGGGGCCCACTACTTTTATACGGACAGTTTTTATGGTAGATAAAAAGGTGGTGTCAAGACTTCCGCCAATTGATGTTATGCTCACTGGGAAATCATCCTCTGCTCTAAAAACTACGGTATAGTATTGCTCAGCAATGTGATTACAGGTGGTTTGCCATCTGAAAACACCCTTTAGTTCTTGATCTTGAAATCCCTGCGCTACATCGAAAACTGCAGAATCTCGAATTTCCATGGGGCCACCAAAGGCATTCATCCGTACCTTTTGGTCTGTTTCAAAATCGGGAGCAGTGGCCACGACATCAAACTCCAATAGATCACCGGCCACTACACAAATTTCCCTGATGGTTTCAATGACAGGAGGCTGATTATCACAATCTTCAATTTGAATTTGAAGGTCACGAATGGTAGTGTCTATTGCAATGCCATTTCGATGTTCGATAATCATGATGGCCAAATTATAATCCCCTTGACGTTGGGGAGAGGACCAAATAAAATCCCCTGTTACTTCATTTAAGTCCATTAAATTATTTCCACCAGGATTCACCTGATTAGGGAATTCATAATTGGGAACTTGAATATCTTCTCCCTGAAGTGGTACGACCAACTGGTAAGAAAGACTATCTCCATCTGGGTCGAACGCATTAGGATTATGTCTGAATTCTTTGCCTACACATCCAATGTCAATGGGAGGTTGATTTAGAATAGGGGTACTGTTGCAGCCCTGAAATTGAGGATCTAAAAAGGTATAAACCGTTTCTATATAAAATGGAATTTGGACAGAGCGACCATTATTGATATTGATAATATTGTCAATCCTATTGGGGTCAGTCATAGAAACAACATAGCGACCTCGTCCTGCGTAGGTATGTGTTCCTATGTATGTGTTTTTCTTAATGTCATTTCCTAACAACGCTGAAGTGTCTCTTACTATCTTTTCACAAACTCCATCACCCCAACAAATGGTCACAGAGTCACGGTCGGCAGAAGTACTACTTGCTTTGGTGTAAGTGGTGACATAGGCTCTAATTGTCAAGCTATTACACTCGCCCAATTGCTCAATGCGAATTTCTCCTGCACGGTTATGAGTAGCAGATGCCTCTTGAGAGACGATCGTGAAAAGAAAGGAAAATATTAGCCAAGGTAAAATTCGCTTCATTGGAGGCAGTTCTTTAATATTGGATTTACAGCTTAAAATCTATTTTTAAACAACTTCAAAACGAAGAAAGGAAAGTTATGTTTTTTAGTTTAAAAAATTGACGTTTTCTAAGGAGAAGTTTTATCAATTGCTTTTTGCCGACTGTAATACCTATTGTTTAATAATTGGTTCTACTGGAGAATCATCAAAAGGTGTTTTTAATTTAGGAACTTTTGGTTTTTCTGGAATGGCGGGTTTGATTAATTGTTCTTTTGCTAAACGCGCTTTTTCTATCAGAATAGAATCAACTTCTATCGTTGCCAATTTTTCAATTTCTTCATAACAGGATTTGTATTTGTTGTTTGTGAAGTCCTTTAGTTTTTTATCAACCAACTCCTGAATCATCGCTTGCCGATCACCTTGATCCACTTGGCAGCCAATCATTAAAATGAAAATTCCTAACTTAGAAAAACGTGCTATCATTGTACCGAATTTCTAACCCTTTCGAGTTGCTTCTGAATTTCTGACTCCCGCATTTTTAAAATCGAATCTTTATAAATTGGAATCAAACTATCTTGTAGTTGTTGACAAACCGAGTCCATTTCTTCACGATAAGTTTTCATTGTTTCTCTATAAAGCGAGTCTGCAATTTTTCTTTCTTGTATGGAAAGATCGGGTGGCTCGAATTCGCAGGAAGGGAGAAGAAGAGCAATGAACGCGAAGATTAGTAAATATTTCGTAGTAGAAATTTTCTCAAACATCAATCACCTTTTTACGCAATTGAAAATTCTTTCCTAAATAAACACGACGTACCATTTCATCGGCAGCTAATTCCTCGGCGGTACCTGCTTTTAGAATTTTTCCTTCAAACATCAGATAAGCACGATCCGTGATAGAAAGTGTCTCCTGAACATTGTGGTCAGTGATGAGAATGCCAATATTTTTGGTTTTTAACTTGGCGACGATATATTGAATGTCTTCCACCGCAATAGGGTCGATGCCTGCAAATGGCTCATCAAGTAAGATGAAATTTGGACTGGTGGCCAATGCCCGAGCAATTTCTGTTCGCCGACGTTCTCCACCAGATAGCGTGTCCCCTGCTCCTTTCCGCACTTTTTCTAATCTAAATTCATCAATCAAAGATTCGAGTTTGTCTCGTTGTTCTTCTTTGGAAAGATTAGTCATTTCGAGCACGGCCTTGATATTATCTTCTACTGTCAATTTTCTAAAAACAGAAGGTTCTTGTGGCAAATAGCCAATGCCGTTTTGAGCGCGTTTATACATCGGAAGAGCAGTAATCTCTTTTCCGTCCAGCGAAACTTGTCCTTCATTCGGTTTGACAAATCCAACGACCATGTAGAAAGTCGTGGTTTTACCTGCACCGTTCGGTCCCAAGAGTCCAACTATTTCACCCTGATTGACTTCCAGCGAAACGCCACCCACCACCTTTCGGCGACCGTATATTTTTACCAGATTGTCTGCTTGTAATTTCATATTTATTTTTGAGGGATGAGGTGCGAGGAGTCAGGAGCGGGCTTCGCCGCTTTTCAGGGGTCAGGTCGCTTTTGTCTGACACCTGGAAGTTGGCGAAGCCAACCCTGATACCTGACACCTAATTCTTCCTTTTTCCCGAAGTTTTACCACTTTTCTCTTTTTCCCGTTGTTCAGATTGTTCTTCTTCAGCCGATTTAATAGGGCTGCTTGATTCTAAATCCAAATCCGTGCCTCTCACTTTTACTTCTACATCCCAATTGGCGCGGAGGTCGGAGATAGATTTTGAATAAACGCGTTCTGGTTGTTTTCCGAGGTCATAATTGCCAGGATCCCATTTTCCGTTTTTATTCAAATCTTCAATCAATCGAATCGAATACTTTCCAACCGTCAAATATTTGATTTCTTCACGTGCCTCGGTTTGTTGTTCAAAATTATAAGTTTCTATGATTTTTTCGTTCGGATCTATGATTTCGAGAATATAATTTGTGTCTTTTTTTAAGGCTTCAACCAGCAAAATCAAATTGCCAAACTCTTTGAGTTCTTGTATCGTCAATGGCTGTTCGAGGGTATCATTTTTATTTCCATAAAAATCAGTGACCGCGCCGGGCAAAAAATCGAGTTGATAAGGAATTTTTTCTTTCCATTTAAAATCAACTTGCAAGTTGCGACGGTCAGTGCTATCAATCTGCAATTGAGGCTTCACAACTTGTTTGGAAGTATCCTCCAACAATTGAATTTTAGATGCATCGAAACTATCCAATGGGTGATTGAAAGTAAGCACCAGCTGCTTGGAAGGATTGATTTTTTGCGAACTTAAAACTTGTTTAACCTTTGGCTCGTCATCGTCTTTCTTCCTTTTACCACCAGATTTGCCTTTACGACCTGAGCGCCTCGGCTTGCCGATAGTCAATGGATTTTCTGCTAAGAAATCAGACTTCTTTTTGGAACGCACTCGAATGGTATCATTCAAAAAAGTATCCTGTTTTAGAAAAATATTCCAAGTGCGTACTGAGTCCAAATCATACCACAATTGAATAGAATCGCCTTCCATTCTTTGATAAGTCTTTTGTCCAATTTGACTGTAGGTCAGTTCTACCTCTTTTGGATTGGCATTGAAATGAAAACTTACTTTTCCATAATCAGGAATGAATTTTTCTTTTATTTTTAAACGAATATTTTCTTGAAATACTTTTATTTTAATGGGTTTTGAGAGAGAATCGTCACCCACGGCAATCAGACTGTCGGGAAACCCTATTTTCTCAGAAGGTTGATTGTATAAATAATTGACATCGCTATCCACCAACGCAAAACCCTTAAAAGTATCTGCTCGCACATTGGTAATCGTAAATTGCCCCAATGCATTGGTGCGCGCAAAATAGAGTGGTTTGACAGTACGCACCACGGAGTCTTCCAGGTTTTCATACATCATGAAAAGTGCATTCTCAATCGCCTCGCCCGTGTAGGCATCTCGAATCGTTCCTTTCACTTCCAAAGAATCAATCACATCGCCAGTAGAGAAAACAAATTTCAAATCACTGGCCTTATTGCCCTGTGTCAGGTCTTGAATCGCATCGCCAAAATTGATAGTATAAGTTGCATTCTCTCGCAATACCGCTTCCTCTTTAAAATCAAATCGAACTGTTTTGCCTTTCAAACTCACTTCATATTCACTCGGGTCCATTGGTGGCGAAACGACCACTTGATTGAACACATCATTTAATTTGAGCCATTCATCAAATTTGAGTTCAATGCGCTGTTTGGTGAAGTTGGTTTGAAAATTTGGAGTAGAACGAAGCGAATCCATCTGAGGAGGTGTCTCATCTTCCGGCCCTCCTTCGGGAGCAATGACGGTCGCACAACTTTCCAGCAAAACAAAACTGAAAAGCAGTGCAATGAAACTGATTGGCCAAAATGTATTTTGAAAATTTAACCTCATATCGTTCAAGATGCGCAAATTTAGCAACCTGCTGCCAATAAACGGATTCGGAGGGAGATTATTGAGAAAGCGGAGTAGGTATTGCTTATTTTTGAAGGAATCTTATTACTGTGAAAATTGATAAATCATGAAACACCTACTTTTTATCATTGTCATTATTGGTTTTTTCATTAAGGGTTTGACAATACGATTAAAAAATCAAAGGATGCGATATTTATCTTTCATGGTGGCTTTTTTTATGGCTAATTCTCTGTTTGCGCAAACGGGTTATAAGAAAGTATTTGAGGTGTGTAATGATGAGTCCCGAGGCGTTAATATTCATCCATTAACAAATGGAGAGTTGATAATTAGTAAAAATGGAGTGGGAAGATGTTTAAGTTTTATCAAACTGGATAAAGAAGGAAATGAGATACAAAATGTAGAATATCATTTAAGAGATAGCTTTCAACATGTACTCAATAATCAGGGCTCTATCATTGATGAAAATGGAGATTTAGTTTTAGCCTTGCCTTACAGTAATTATTTTCCTGTTGATACTTTCTTTTTTGATATAAGGCTATCAAAAATAGATACAACTACATTGGAGGAAAAGTGGGTAAAACATTACAAGACGAGAGCAAATGAAAGGCGAATGGTTATCCAAGAAATAGAGCAAGGCTATAGACTTATGCTTCAAAAAGCATATCCTTACTGGAATGGACAAGTATGGTTTTCTGATGAAATACACATGTCCTTTGAAGAATTTGATTATGAAGGAAATCCTTTGCAAAAAACTGAAATATCACCTGTAGGAGAACGATATAATTGGTCAACAAGTTTTACGGAACGTGTAAATGGCAAAACT
>CALDSS010000163.1 GCA_937924495.1 uncultured Saprospiraceae bacterium | reverse complement strand
CGGGTCAATATTTTGTAAAAATGGATCCGTTCCATCCTTATTTGAGGAAAATAGATTTCACGAAAGTGAAATAAAAGATTTAATTAGTAGTGCTTATTAATTATGTCAAGGCTCATCCGCTCGCGGGTGGGTCTTTTTTTTGTTATGAAAAAACAACATTTCGATTTGAAGCAGTTCTTTTCGAAACTTTATTATTTCAACTTTACTATGCGGTAAAGAAACCATTCAACATCATTGTAGAGCATCACTCACCCTTTGACTAATGAACTCATTTTGCGAAAGCTCGAAAAAAAATCACCTCTTTGATATAATTTCTTTGGATTAATTTTAGTTGTTCATTTGGTGCCTAACTTTTCTCAGCGCCCAGATCACTAGTATTTGAAAAACAAATCTGTATCTTTCTTTTAACTAATACGTTTAAATAAAGGTGTTATCTTTGTTTTTCCAAAAACACGAAATTATGATAAGAAAAACCATTTTTCTTCTTTTGTCTTTCTGCATTATTGGAATGATTCAACTACATTCCCAAACAAGTTCCAAGTCTAAATCTTCTGATAAATTATACGAGAGAGGTAAAAAGAAAAAACCAGTACGTATCAAAAATGTACGTTCAATCAATTCCAACAAATTGGAATTCTCTCCGCAGTACTACCAAAATGGTTTAGTTTATGTGACTTCTGTAGCTACTTCTTCAAAGAAAGATGCAAAGACAGGAGACAACTACTATGAGTTGTTTTATGGTGAATTTGGAGAAGACGGACTGCCTGCGAGTTTTGAGCCGTTCAGTGTCAAAGTAAGTTCAAGTGTGCATGAAGGCCCTGTTTCATTTAGTAGAGATTATCAAACACTTTATTATACAACTAACAGTACCGTCAAGAGTCAGGATGCTGATAATAATGGTAAAAAAGACCATACGCTAAAAATATTCGAGGCTACAAAAAGTACGCATGATTGGTCAAATGTGAAAGAATTACCTTTCAATAGTGAGTCTTACTACTGCTTTCATCCATCCCTTTCGCCAGATGGTCGCAGACTTTATTTTGCATCAAATATGCCTGGAGGATATGGTGGCTCCGATATTTATGTTTCTGAAAAAACAGGGGATACTTGGGGCAAGCCTCGTAATTTGGGAGCCGCTATCAATACCTCAGAGAACGATGCCTTTCCGTTTGTTCACGAAAGTGGAAGTTTGTTTTTCTCCTCAAAAGGTCATGGAGCAGTTGGTGGATATGATATTTTTATTACCAGTTTGAATGGTTCAAGTGAAGAAGTTTTCAATTTGGGGCCTCCTTTCAATACTGTTGGCGATGATTTAGGATTAATTTTGAATTCTACAGGCGATCAAGGTTTCTTTACATCGGGTAGAAATGGAGGAATGGGTTCAGATGATATTTATCATTTTGTAGCGCCAGATGGTTTGTTGAATTTAAATTCTACCGCCCCAAAAGAGATGACCATTATCGTAACAGATGCCGCTACGAAACAAGGACTTAAAGGAGCATCGGTAAGATACTTTGAGCAGGCAGCTGATGGATTTTTGGAAGGTGATGATATATACGATGTGAAGATGGTTCCCAATCCAAACAATCCAGATGAATTGGTTTTTAAACTAAAAAGAAAGAACGTGGCTGATATGAAGCCAACTACCAAAACGACTTACAATGAGGGTGAGGTATTTGTGAATATGAAACCAGGAAGTAAGTATTTGATTTTGGTTTCTAAAGATGGCTATGCAAACGAGGAAGTGATGTTCAGTCCAAGTTTTGTTAAAAAACAAGAGATATTGGAAGTTCCACTTCGCAAGTCGGCATGTATTGCCGTAAGTGGAGACGTGGTTTCATCTTCTACTCGCGCAAAATTAGGGAGTACCAATTTAGTGATTACCAACAATTGTGATGGATCTACCCAAGCGCTTACTGCAAATACTAGTGGTTATTTCGATGTGTGTTTGCCTCCTGGGTGTTCTTATTCTATAAGAGCAGAGAAGAGTGGTTACATTACTTCGACCAGTAGTTTTTCTACAGAAGGCCGCAGTTCAGGTGGAAGTATGAGTACCAATATCCAGTTGTCTCAAGCTGTAGCCTCAACGCCAGTAAGCACTCCATCAACAACTACAACTCGGCGTACCACAACGACTTCGAGTTCATCTTTATCAGGGCTTGCAAGTGGGAATGTCACAAGAGGAGCCGTAATTGAGCTTAGAAATATTTATTACGATTTTGGAAAATCTACCATTCGTTCTGGTGCAGCAAGAGATTTGGATGCCTTGGTCTCGATTATGCGTCAGTATCCTTCTATGCAGATTGAATTGATTTCGCACACGGATAGTCGAGGTTCAAAAAGATTTAATCAAGATCTTTCTTTAAGGAGAGCGCAGTCTGCAAAAAATTATTTGGTAACCCGTGGCATCGCAAGTTACAAAATCAAAGCTTTTGGCTATGGGGAAGATGAGTTGCGAAACCACTGTGCTGATGGGGTGAATTGTGAGGAAAATGAGCACGAGTATAATCGTAGAACAGAAGTACGGGTTACAAAAATTGATGATCCCGTAAAAGTTAATTACCGTACAAGACAATAGGCTTTTAAGACGGTAAACGGTTTACGGCCGCTTCGCTGACGATAGATGGAAATGAGCGCGACTAAAAAGTCGCTATTCTCCTTCCTTCATCAGCGAAGCGGCCGTTTTTTGTTTACCTAACTATTTATACTTTTCTTTTAAAATGTCTTTAAAAACCTTTTTTACCTTCTCCACTTTCGGACGGCTGACTTTACTTACGTACGGGTTTTGTGGGTTTAGCTCATAATAATCTTGATGATACTTTTCTGCGGTCCAAAATTCTGAGTAAGCAGCAATTTCGGTAACAATTGGATTTCTGAATACCTGTGCATCGGTTAGTTCAGCGATTTTTTTATCAATGATTTCCTTTTGAGTTTCGTTATGGTAGTAAATTGCAGAACGATATTGAGGGCCTCTGTCTGGGCCTTGACGATTGAGCGTGGTCGGATCATGTGCCACGAATAGGACGTCCAATAATTTCTCGAAAGAGATAACCTTCTCATCATAATAAATCTGAATTGCTTCGGCATGCGTCGTTAAACCGTAGCCGACTTCTTCGTAAGTCGGGTAGGCTTCCTTACCTCCAGAATATCCGCTGATGACGTCCACGACACCATTGATTCTTTCAAAAGCAGCTTCCGTACACCAGAAGCATCCACCTGCAAAAGTGGCTACTCCGTACGAGGAATAATCGCTACCTTCAAGATATTCAGAAATTTTTCGAACATCTGTTTTTGCTTTTTTTGCGGCAAGGTCTTCTGACGAATTTTTTACCTCAGAAGAGGAATTAATAGAGGTTTGTTTTTGGCTGCAAGCCACCAATGAAATGGTCAGAATGAAAAGGATGGAAATAGTATTTTTCATAATTTTGATTATGTATTTTTTAGTTGATAAAGTTGATTGGTTAATTGAGTTAAATTAGATTGCTCAATAAATCAATTAACAAAACAATCAGATTATGGTTATAAATGTATGAAGCATTTACTTTTCTTGTCCTCATTTTTCATTAACGGGTTAATTTTTTCACAAACCAACCCAACTAACTGTTTTGATGCTATGTCTGATCAACCAGAAGTTTCAACTATTGCTAAAAATGTTTTTGGAAATGATTTAATGGCTTGTTGCTATAATCCCAAAACGGGGTATTATCGAGATGGTTTTTGTCATACTGGTGCTCAAGATTATGGCGTACACATTGCTTGCGCGGTGATGACAAAAGAATTTTTAGCATACACCAAAGCAAAGGGAAATGACTTGAGTTCTTCTACTCCTTGGTTTCCAGGTTTGAAGCCAGGAGACAATTGGTGTCTTTGTATTTCGAGATGGATAGAGGCCATGAATGATGGAGTAGCACCTCCGTTAATTTTAGAAGCAACGCATGAAAAAGCTTTGGATTACGTTAGTTTGAAGGTATTGAAGAAGTATTCTTTTGTAGAAAACAGAAATTAGTCAGCATGGATGATTTAGTTTAATATACTTGTTTTCAAAATTTTAAATATATTTATTTTTCATATTTAAAATATTTTCTATAAATTAGCACCCACTTACTGATTATAAACTATGAACCATGAAAAAATGCCTCCTTTTCTCCTTTCTTATCCTTTTTATTTTCTCCTGCGATCGCAAAAAAGATATTGATGATCCGATTTCTGATCAATTAGAAGATGCGGTTCTTCTCGATTTTATTGGTTTGGATGGATGTACTTGGATTATTCAATTGCCTGATGGTGCCAATTTAGAACCTATCAATTTATCTGATTTTGATATTCTTCCTGTCAACGAAAAAGAAGTTTTGATTTCTTATGTCACTCGTCCTGATATGGCAAGTGCTTGTATGGTCGGAACTATTATTGAGTTGGAACATATCGAAGCGAAGTAAATATTTATTGAAAAATTGCTGGTTGAAAACTAATTTTGGGTAATTTCACATTTGTCGAATTTTACACTTCGATATTTTTATGTCCTAATTTTTGGGACTAATTATCTAAGAATGCCAATTAGGGTTTGAGAAATAGTTTTATCAGCCTTACAAAGGCAACAAGTATCAAATTCATAGCACCAAGCTTTAGCTTGGTGCAAAAAAGGTAGCAATGAGTGGCTTTAGCCGAACATTCGTTATATTTTCGGCTAAAGCCACCTATTTTTTCAATTAATCACCTTGCTGAAGCAAGGTGCTATTAAAATTCAACTCCCGATCGTATTAAGAATTTAATATGAAATTTCTAAACTCACTTTTCGTTTTTCTTCTTTTTATTCCAGTTATTTCTTTTGCTCAAACTGACGGTGAAACAGGGGTAGTTCAAGAAAAACCAGAATTTGTAGAGCAAACCATCAAAAGCGATAATTCTTCAATTGACAAGCAAGAACCGCTTAAGCTTGCCGAAGAAATGCCAAGATTCCCTGGGTGTGAGGAATTTGAAGAAAAGAAAGAGAGACAGATTTGTTCTCAAAATAAAACCCTTGAATTTATTTATTCGAATATTCGTTATCCCAAAAAGGCTTACACAAAAAATATAGCAGGAACAGTTGTCATCAACTTTATTATTGAAAAAGATGGAAGTATAAATGAAGCAAAAATTTTGAGAGATATTGGAGGAGGATGTGGTAAAGAAGCACTCAGAATTGTTAAATCTATGCCAAATTGGGTACCAGGTATTCAGAAAGGAGAACCTGTCAGGGTCAGTTTTAACCTGCCTATTAGATTCAATGTGATGAAATAAAATTTATCGGTCATTCCTATATTTTTGTCGAATTTATCAATCATGTTAATATTTGAATTTTTAGATTGAACTTGTTTCATAAAAACATTTTATAAACACTTTTAAAGAATAAAAAATTCAAATGTCAAAAGAACTCCTTCGCCTTTTTCCAGAAGTTGACCCAGCAGAGTTGGCTTCTTTAAATTATGCCACTGCACGACTAGACGGTGAACAACTATCGCTTTTTGCATCCATTTACCGTTCACGGCGTAAAGATCCTCAGTTGTTACTCATCACTTGCCTTATTGGTTTTTTGGGTGTTTCAGGCATCCATCGAATGTTGATAGGGCAAATTGGGTTGGGTTTACTGTATTTATTCACTGGAGGTTTGTGTTTAATTGGTACTATTGTAGATTTGCTGAATTATAAAACACTGGCCCTCAAATACAATGAAAAAATGATGGAGGAAATCCTCCGAAGAATTTGAGTTGTTTGATTAATCAGAAGATTGGTCAGGTAGCCGAAATTAATTGATTGCATATTACTATGACTGAAATTGCTATTGATACTTGTATTTCTGATGTCCTTTACGAAAGAAATAGAATTGTACTGCCCGGTCTTGGTTTATTAGAAACGAAGCCGAAAGCCGCTACGGTTGATCACATATCAAACACCATTGCTCCACCCTCAAGAGAGATAACTTTTAATCCTAACATCACGGTCGATGACGGGGTTTTAATAAACTTTATTAAGAAAAAATATGAGCGTGAAGACCTAGTGGTGCGAAAGGCAGTAGCCGAATATATTACGGAGTTGAAGACCAGAATGTCCCAGAAAGAAATTATTGCTATCCCGGATGTGGGAAGGATGTATATAGATTTTGAAAAGAAGATTCAGTTTTTGCCAGATAGAGTCAATTATAATAAAGACTCTTTTGGCTTACCGACGGTGAATTTTAAAGATGCAAAAACTCCACCACCCGTAAATGCTACTCAAAACATTGCTAATGTTCCGCCGCCCGTTGTGCCTCCTGTATCTACAACACAGGTGAATACACCTCCCGCACCAATGCAAGAAGTAATGAAGGAACCCGTTCAAGAGACTGTAATTCCTCAAACACCAGTTATGCCTTCAAGAGATGCGGATTTTAGTAGTGTGCTTGCAAAGATTTTCCCGTTTTTGCTTTTGTTGGCAATTGCTGCAATTGGGTTTATTTTTTATACAATCTGGGCAGATGGAAGCCAGCCAGCCGTGAAGGATAAGATTGCAAACACCGAAGGTAGATTAAATACCAAACCTCAAATGAATGAGGATGCTCGGGCAGAATTTGATGATGATTATAGTGAGGAGGATGAACCTAATGAAATATATGACGATTCTGATTATGTTGACGAGGAGGAAGATTATGAGAAAGACAGTTACGAAGAAGAAGAGACCTCAGCTTATAGCGCTGGAGACAATGAAGCGATTGTAATTGTTGGTGGATTTAGTGTAATCTCTAATGCGAGGAAATTGGCAAGAAAAATTGAAAAATTAGGTTACGATTCCTATATCGATGAAGCAGGCCCGATCAATAGAGTAGGGGTGAAATTTGAATATGATTCTGAAAGAGATATTATCAACATGGTGAAACAGCTTCGCCGAGAGTTTGATAAGAGTTCATGGGTACTGGTGCCAGAGGGATTTGAGGTGAAGTAGAATTTTCCTCAAATTGCGATAGAAAATAAATTTTAACCACCATGAAGATTACAACCACCGATTTCCTACCCGGAAAAGAAATAACGCAAGTTTTGGGCGTTGCTCGTGGCAGCACTGTTCGAGCCAGAAATATTGGCCGTGATATTTTTGCAGGTTTGAAAAATCTCGTCGGTGGCGAAATCTCTGAGTACACGCGCCTGATGGCAGAGGCCAGAGAACAAGCACTCATCAGAATGAAATCAGATGCTGAAAGAATGGGCGCAGATGCCGTGATTAATGTTCGTTTTACCACCGCGATGATTATGCAAGGTACTTCCGAAATATTGGCTTTTGGAACAGCGGTAAAATTAGATTGAGATTCAATGTAGTTAGGGACAATTCATGAATTATCCCTAACTACATCAGAAAAAAGTACAGATGGCTGACGAACCTTTCTACCCCATAAAAACAGCCGAAGAAATGATTGCCGGTTTCACCAATTGCACCTTGCCATTGGATGAATGGGATCATGGAACACATCTCGTTGCGGGGCTTTATATGATTGCAAAATATGGAGAGGCAGGCTACTCAGTTATGAAAACGCGCTTGCTCAATTACACTGCACATTATGGCAAAGATGGTTATCACGAAACGATGACTCGTTTCTGGATATGGGCGGTTCAACATTTTATGGAAAAGGAAAATGGTAAGATTGCTTGGAATCAGGAACAGTTAGATTCCATCATTTTTAATGAAGAACTGACTCGAAGAAATCTTTGGAATGACTATTATTCGCTGGAGTTGATGCAGTCTGCCGAGGCAAAAAAGAAATTTGTAGAACCAGATTTAAAACCATTTGGGTAAAAGTCTGGATGTTTAGATTTTCCGAAAAATCTAATTTTTGTCTAATCAACTAAACTATGCATTAAAAGAAGTCCCACACCCACAAGTCTCATCAGCATTCGGATTATTAAAAGAGAAGCCTCGGTTGTTCAAACCATCCACCCAGTCAATTTCCATTCCCATTAAATAGAGTCCATGCTCTTTTCTGAAGAGGACTTTCATGCCTGAAATTTCGTAAAGGTCGTCTCCTTCTTTTTGTACATCAAAACCAAGGATGTAAGAGAAGCCAGAGCAACCACCGCCCTTGACGCCAACACGCAAAGCATGATCATCTGTAAGATTCTGCTCCTCACGGATGCGAGTGAGCTCCTTGATTGCTCCTTCTGTTAACGTTATCGGTAAAATGGTTGTATTGCTCATTTCTATCGTTTTATGGTGCAAATTTAACTAAAACCACTATTAGAACAAATACCTGAAAGTTAAGTTCGCTTCAAATATCCATTCTAATCTTTTTTTGATCCCGTAAAATCCATGTCCAATTTCAAGTTAGATTAGTTACTTTTGCAAAAAAAACTACTCACTATGCCGACTGGCCTTGCTATTATTTTAGATATTATAAAAACCACCGCTCCGGCGCTTGTGGTGTTCATTACGGTTTACTATCTGATGCGTACATTCTTCGCCAATCAGCGCGCGATGAAACAATTGGAATTGAATAATGCAGCGAAAAGCACTACGGTGCCCGTGCGACTACAGGCCTACGAGCGATTGTCTCTTTTATGTGAAAGGATTACGATTCCCAATTTGGTTTTGAGGTTGAAAGACTCAGAAATGTCGATTAGTGATTTTAGAATGTCGATGCTTTTATCCATTCAAAAAGAAATGGAATACAATGTCACCCAGCAAGTTTATGTAGGAGAAGACCTTTGGAAAATCGTCAAATTGTCTCGCGACCAAGTGACTACACTTATTAATGAGGTAGCAGCTAAATTGCCTGAAGGTTCTGATGTGAATGACTATGCACGTGCACTTTTGTTGGTAGATGGACAGACGGAATCCGCTTTAGATAGAGCCCAATCGGCTATAAAAACAGAGGCAGCATTGCTGCTTTAGAGTGAGAGTTGATTGAGTTAATTTAGTTGATTAAGTTAATTCAGGTGTTTACCCAATCAACTCAATTAACTAATCAACTCAATCACTTCAAATGACAAATCTAAGGATATTAGTTATGCTACTCTCTATAGCATTTCTCACTACTCATTGTAAGCCCAAACAGCATCTCGCCAAAGTAGAATCCAAAAGTCAGGAATTTTCGAAGGATAAAAACTTGTCAGCAGATGAGGAGATTCAAGAATTGATTGAACCTTATAAAAAGTTGACAGATCAGCAAATGAACCGAGTGATTGGTGAGTTTACAGAAGAAATTATCAAAGCACAGCCAGAGTCAACCATGGGCAATTTTTGTGCGGATGCGCTATATAAAACGGCCAAGGATTATAATGGAGACTCTATCGCATTTGCCATTCAAAACTATGGAGGTATGCGTGTTCCTACTATTCCAGGAGGTGAAGTGACGCGGGGTAAAATGTATGAATTGATGCCCTTTGAAAATAGAATGGTCTTTTTGGATTTGAATGGGAAAGAGGTATTGCGATTGATCGAACATATAACCGCAAGAGGAGGCTGGCCAGTAAGTGCATCCCTTAGATATGAGATTTATAACGATAAACCGATAGGTATTAAAATTCATGGCGATGCCTTGGAAGAAGAAAAAATCTACAAAATAGTTTTGCCTGACTATATTGCCAATGGTGGAGACAACCTTGACTTTCTCACCAAAATTGAATCCAGAAAAGATACCGATAAATTGATTCGAAAAGCATTCATAGAGTACATCTTGGAACACACCTTTGCAGGTATTCAAGTAAACCCTCAACTCGATGGACGTATTTCTGTAAAAGAATAGGATTCACGTTTTAGGATTGGCTTCGCCAATTTTCAGGAGTCAGGTAATACGTGTACACCTGACTCCTGAAAAGCGACGAAGTTCGCTCCTGACTCCTGACTCCTCAAACCTGACACCTCAATATGCAACGAAGAACTTTTCTAAAAAGAGTATCTACTGCAAGTAGCTTGATGGCTCTGGGCGCTTTGCCTGCCGAAGCATTTTATGGAGCAGAAGAATTGACTCGAATTACCATCATGCATACCAATGATATGCACAGCCGTATTGAGCCTTTTCCGATGGATGGCACTCGATATGAGGGTAGGGGAGGAGTGGCGCGAAGAGCGGCAATGATTACCAATATTAGGAAAGAAGCAGAACATTCTTTGCTCTTAGATGCTGGAGATATTTTCCAAGGAACACCTTATTTCAATCTGTTTGGTGGAGAAGTGGAATTTAAAATAATGTCAAAAATGGGCTACGATGCGGCCACTTTTGGCAATCATGATTTTGATGGGGGCATTGATGGATTTGAGCGGCAGATGCCTTACGCAAATTTTCCATTTGTGATTTCCAATTATGATTTTAGAAATACCATTTTGAATGAAAAAACGAAGGAATATCTGATTTTTGAAAAAGGTGGGGTAAAAATTGGATTGACTGGGGTAGGAATTGAGTTGAAAGGTATGGTGCCCAAAAGTCTCTATAAGGAAACTCAATATTTAGACCCAATTAAAAACGCAAATCGGGTAGCCAAAATGTTGAAAAAAGAGTTGGATTGCGATTATGTGATTTGCCTGTCACACTTAGGTTTCAAGTATGATGAAGATAAAGTCTCAGATCATGACTTGGCAGCCCAATCTAGGGACATAGACATGATTATTGGGGGACATACGCACACCTTTTTGGATGCACCTGTGGTGGTGAAAAATAAACGCAAAAAACCAGTAATAATTAACCAAGCAGGATGGGCCGGTATTGTACTGGGTAGATTAGATCTGGTTTTTGAAAGAAACAAAAAAAATAAATGTGTTACCTGCCAAAATCAGTTGATTGGCTGATACTTGTTAATTTTAATAAATTATAAATTCTATTATTCAGTTACATAGGAATTTATAGGCTTTATAAATAGAAAATTATAATAATTGTGTTTGTGGTAATTTATTAATAATTGAAAATCAAACACTTATCATTGCCTAAATCGATTCGATTTTATAACTAACTGATTTTCACACAGTTAACTTTTGGGTAGTGTAGCCGGAAAAAAAAATTGAGTTATCAAAACGATTAATAAAAATAAATATGTGAAAATTGTCCTTTGTGGTGCTTCCTTTTACGAGAAATATTACTCACTTTTGCAGTCCTCTTACACCACTATCCTCTTTTTCGTTCAAGAAAAAGATTGTAAATTAAGAGTTGAGTATTGAAGTCAAATCTGACTAAAGATACTTTCCAGATTCTACTTTTTTGATACTAAAAGAATACTACACCACAACACGGGGTGTACTGTTGTATTTTTGTTTTTTTTATCCCGAGAGTTTGCAGTTTTTTATTAAAGTTTGCCGGAAGGGGCGCCGACAAACTTAGGGAAACTACTCACTATTTTCGAAACCTATAAATCTGAGAAATGACCGTTGAAGATCACACAACAGTATGGGGAAACTGTCTTAACACAATTAAGCGGAATGTCAATGTGCAAAGCTTTAAGACATGGTTTGAGCCTATCAAACCAGTGGCTTTAGCTGATTCATCTTTAACTATTCAAGTGCCGAATAAGTTTTTCTACGAGTGGTTGGAGGAGCACTATGTATCCTTATTAAAAATGACAATCAAAAAAGAACTCGGAGATACTGGAAGCCTCAAGTATCAGATTCTGATGAGTAAAGCCAAGAATGGCAATAAGTCTTCAAAATCTGAAAAGGAAGATAACTCTGTCCCAGGAGCCATCGATACAGGAAATATTAAAAACCCGTTTGTAATACCGGGCATCAAGAAACTCAAAATAGATCCTCAGCTTAATCCTAATTATACTTTTGATTCTTTTATAGAAGGTGACTGTAATCGGTTGGCTCGTTCAGCTGGTCATGCTATAGCAGCTCGTCCAGGAGGGACTGCCTTCAACCCTTTAGTGATTTTTGGTGATGTTGGTTTAGGAAAAACACACCTGGCTCATGCCATTGGAAATGAGGTGCAAAGAACGCTTTCAAACAAAACCGTTCTTTTTGTTTCTACTGAAAAATTTACGAATCAAATCATACAAGCGATTAAAAATAACGCTGTAACAGATTTTGTAAATTTCTATCAATTAGTGGACTTATTGATTGTAGATGATATTCAATTCCTTGAGAATAAGCCAAAAACACAAGAAATTTTCTTCCATATATTCAACCAGTTGCACCAAAATGGAAAACAATTAGTTCTTACCTCAGACCGCCCTCCGAAAGATTTGGCAGGTATGGAGGAGCGCTTGATTTCAAGATTCAAATGGGGACTATCTGCTGATTTGCAAGCACCTGATTTCGAGACACGAATGGCTATTCTCGAAAGTAAGATGACGCAAGAAGGCGTCGAGTTACCAAATGATGTAACTGAGTTTGTTTGTTACAATATTAAAAATAACATACGTGAATTAGAGGGAGTATTGGTCTCACTCATTGCTCAGGCATCTTTGAATAATCGTTCCATTGATATGGGGCTCACCAAAGATGTAATTAGAAACTTTGTCTCAAATATCAATCGTGAAATTACGGTTGATTTCATACAAAACTTGGTAGCTGAACATTTTAAAGTACCAGTTGAAAAGCTTGCAGGGAAGACACGCAAACGTTCTATAGTGATTGCTCGCCAACTCTCGATGTATTTGGCAAAAAACATGACCAATCAGTCATTAAAAGCAATCGGAGATAACTTTGGAGGACGTGACCACAGTACCGTAATTTATAGTTGTAAAACGGTTCAGGATCTATTGGATACAGATTTAGTGTTCAAAGACACGGTCGCAGACCTTGAAAAGAAAATTAAAATGAGTTTAAATAGCCCTGATTTTTAGTAAATAAATCAAGAATTTAAAGGTCTAACTTACTGATAGTCAAACATTTACGATTAAACTAAAACTAAAATTTATTTGTAAGTGAAACAATTCTGAAAAAGAAAACGTTTCTAAAGTTGATTTTTAAAAAGCGGTTATATACTTTTGCAACCGCTTTTGAAAAGAGGCCTTAAAGAAGGCCAAAAATCAAGCAAAAATTTTCTGATTTTTTTCAGCAAAATACACTTCGGGAGAGGTGGGTGAGTGGCTGAAACCACCGGTTTGCTAAATCGGCGTGCTTGGAAACAGGTACCGCGGGTTCGAATCCCGCCCTCTCCGCCATTTTGTTATATTATTGTTGAAAAAAATCACACGGGGTGTAGCGCAGTCCGGTTAGCGCACCTGCTTTGGGAGCAGGGGGCCGCAGGTTCGAATCCTGCCACCCCGACTACAAGTATTTGATTTTCAATGCTTTACAAATTAGCCAGTTATTAATTTAACTGGCTTTTTTTATACCCAATTGTGTAAATCTACCTTTGCACTTGCAAATTACTTGCAAATTTTGATTGCCATAAATCTAACTACAATGGCAAGCATTAAAATAGTTTTAGACAAAAGAAGAGCTAAAACTGATGGTACATATCCAGTTAAATTAAGGCTTACTCATCAATCCAAAACTTCTAATCTAAGTTGTAATATTTATCTGGATGAAAAGGAATGGGATTTAAAAAGACAGGAAGTAAAGCCAAGCCATCAAAATTACCAAAAGCTCAATTTTAAACTTTCAAAACTTAGATTGGAGATTCAAGAGGTCATATTAGACTTTGAATCAAAGAGAAAACCATTTTCTGCTCATTCAATAATTGATACTTATAAGAGAGGGGCGATCAATTATTCTTTCAAGCAATATGCTGAAATTCAAATACAGTATTTGATTGATGGAGGCAAGTTGGGAACGGCCAGAACTTATAAAAATTCAATTGACAAACTATTCAGCTTTTGTAAAAACAAGCAGCTTAGATTTGAGGAAATTGACTATTCCTTTTTGGAGAAGTTTCAAAACTCAATGCTGAAGGAGGGATTAAAAGTTAATTCTATTTCAGTGTATATGAGGTCAATAAGGGCAATCTATAATAGAGGGATTAAATCAGGGATTGTAGATAGGGTTTACTATCCTTTCAATGATTTTCAAATTAAATCTGAAAAAACAGTAAGTAGGGCTTTGACCAAGAAAGAAATGAAACTGATACAGGACTATCCATTGAAGATAGGCAGCTCAATTTGGAAAAACAGGGAGTATTTTATTCTTGCTTTCAATTTGATTGGAATCTCTTTTGTTGACCTGGCATTTTTAAAGCGGAAGAATATTGTGGATGGCAGAATAATTTACAAGAGAAAAAAGACAGGTAAGAACTACAGTATCAAGTTGACAAAAAAGGCAATGGCTGTTTTGAAATATTTCAAAGTTGCTGAGAAGTCTCCAGACGAGTTTTTATTGCCAATAATAAAGGCAGATTCTAAGTCCTACGCTGCTCAATTAAAGAATTCAAGGCAAGGTTACAGGCATTGTAATAGATGTCTTAAACGACTTATTAAGGAGATTGGGATTGAGAAAGATATTACTACCTATTGGTCCCGCTATAGTTGGGCAAATATTGCTAAATCATATGGCTATAGTAAGGATTTAATAGCTGAGGCATTAGGGCACGAATATGGAAATAGGGTTACAGGAATTTACTTAGATAATTATGGAAATGATGTAATTGACAAGGCAAACTCCAAAATTTCACTGCTGAAATAAAGTAATGGGGAGTCTTTCTTATTCGGGCAAGGAGACTCCCCAACTATCATGAGTTAACCAACATTCTTTATATCATTCAAACAATTTTGATGAGCACCGGGCATCGGGTAATCTGAAAATACATAGACAGTATTCTCATTTGAAACTAATCTGGCTCGACCAATCGCTTGATTTAATTCTTTTTCAATGAAATAAAATTGAATTCTTCTTAAATCTTCATTTAAAAAGGTATTGAAATTGAACCTATACCCATTATGCTCAACAACTACCCTTTTAGCTCCATATTCAGATGAGCCCACTTTAAGTCCTAAAGCTTTTGCCATTAAGATGTATGCAGTATTATTAACGTGTGGAGTACCAACAACTTTTAGGTCTTGGCCAGTTAAACTGTTGAATCCTTCTGTTTTAAGAAAATGTTGTTGCTCTACTGCCTTATCAAATAATGATTTATAACCAGCGAAAGTTATTACTTTAAGTTCAGGATTAAATTTATTAGCTATTTGTGCTCTTTCTTTTTTTGAACCTATTGCAGACCTTGAAAAGCTTTTGTCTGAGAATTGAACAACTTTACCCTTTAAAGCTATATTACTAATGTCAATAAATTCAACCCTATCTCCAAATAGCTTCCTATAAATCCATTCACTCGCATTGGCAGAAAGGATAATGTACTTTTTAGTATCAAACAACTTCTTTTTTATAATATAGCTTACTTTTATATCAGATTCGTCATCGAGACGGTCTGTAAGTTCTGAATAAAAAACGGGGGGTTCTTTAGCAAATAAGAAACTGAAAATATCACCAGAAATTTTATTGGACATTGCCTGAATTGCCTCTTCAATAAGACTAGGATTTTCAAAGCAATCCACCTTCACTGGACATTCTGATAAATTCATGTTGTTTTTAAAACTTCTCTCTACATTGCTAAGTGTCTTTACATCTGAAACTGCTCCTTTTTTCTTAAGAAATCCAATGATATATCTTAAATCTTTGGTAGTGAAATCTCTAATTTCTAAAATATTTGATAGTGGGTCTTCATCAAAAATATATGTGTCTAAGTTTTCAAATGAGGTGTTTAGCCCTTTAGTATGGGTTGAAAAAATAGTATGAATTGAGTTTCGACATGACTTAGAGTCCTGCAAATATTTATGAACTATTTCAGCCTGTTCTTCATTGATACCATATTTTTCTGGTGTTTGAAACGCTTCTTTCAAAAAGTGTGTAGCTTTTTTATAAAGGCCATTATTACAATAATCTGTGTACTGGCTATATAAAGGGAGGGAATCATCTAACTTAGGAGTACATATTGGATTTATTGAAGATTCTCCTGCCTTTTCATTTTTTAAGTCATGATTCGGAAAAAATATTGCTACTCCTTTTTTATTTATCATTTGGAAAGTCTTTCCAAGCCCGGTAGAACATTTGAAAATGTAAATTTTATTTTCTTTTGAATTGAGAACTCTTTCAATTTCTGTCTCTAATTTTACTCTACCTTCCTCAAGAGTGATAGTTGGTAGTGGCGTTGAAATCAATTCAGGCTTTGAATATTGGCCAAAGGGTCTCAACCTTAAAAGGTTATTGTAGTTTGATGACAAATGCCTGTCGGTTAAGGATTCACAATTATTAAAGCTGTTAGGAAATATAGGAGAGTTAGTATTCCACTTCATTTTTATGTAAGGCATGATTCCTATTTTTTCATTGTTAATTTTTGGATGTTTTTTTACCCACTCTTTGAATCTTTTTTCCCCACCTTTGATTCTTGCCATATTTGATGCTAAGAAAAATAGGTCATTATGCCAAACCTTTATTTTGCCTTCTTTCAAGTTTTTTAAACATTCGCACTTTGATATAGCATAGGCCCAATCGTAGTTTTCAACTAGTTGACTTATTCTTGCAATTTTGGGACTATTCTGTGTTTCCCTTATAGTATTATATAGAGGATTCCCATAATTAGCCCACTTTGTTGCAATTCTTTTTAAATCTCTACTTGGTCTTTTTGAATCACTTAGTTTCTCGAGACAATCTAATTCAAAAAGTTTATCTATTGGAACAACATAGTTATAATTCTTATAAATCAGTTTTCTTCCACCATACCACATCCTGGTAGCATCTTTAGCTGATTTGTCACATTCAGGGAATAGATTCATTAATATTTTGACACACTGGGAATAAAGCCGTGGATGAAAAATTTTAGAATCTAAAACAAATACAACTCTGAATTTTGGTAATTTTTCTGAATGACTAAATGAGGAATAAATAAAAGTACATTTCAAGCCTTGTTCCTTAAGTCTTTTTAAACAGTCCTCAGCTGTAAAAAATGAATCCTTATTGTCGAAATCCAATGCTATTACTTTGGAGGAAATAAAATTATCAGTCTTTCTTTCTTTTTTTAATCTTGCTCCACACCAACTCCTTCCATACGGTTGAATTACTTTTTCAGCAAATTCCTTTATAGAAATTGTTACTTCATTTTTAGAATTAATTAGGCTGCTTTCTGCAGGAATTGATTTTGGTTTTGAGCTTCTGTCTTCTGGGCTCATAGTGATTGTGATGTTACTCATGATATGAAAATTAATGAATGAATAATGTGAATGTGACCAATGCACATTTCTGTTGATAAATTGTTGGTTTTCGTTTTGCCAGACTTATATATTGGACTCAAATTCCCCACAAGCTAGAGAAAGATTAGGTACTTTCCTACAGATATTTGTTTTAAAATTTAATTTAATTTGTTTTAATTTTTCTAATTAAAATTTAGATGTAAATAATTGATAATCAATTGTTTATATGAAAATATTTTATTTGCATTGACTATATATAATATAATATTTTATCTGCAATAATCCAAATTTTAAAACATATAGTTTTGCATAAATTTTGTTAAAAAAGTTAACTATTTATTTAACCAAACTTACTTCTATGAACTTTGATGATTTGTATGAGAAGGAATTTAGAGAGTTTGAAGATTCTGACCTATATCATAGGTTAGATAACAAATATCTACCTGTTCCTTATCATCGTAAATTTAAGTTAGTCTGCAATATTTCTATTGCAGCATCTTACCTGTTTAATGGTCTAAGTGGAATCACTGCATCCTTTTTGGTGTATCTGTTTCTATTTCAGATTATTGGGAACTCTGCAACGGCACTATGCTTCACTATTGGTGCGATTGTATTACTTGAACTAATGAAGAGAAAACTAAGTAGTCTTTTCTTCAAGGATTTTCTATTGTATAAGGCGTTCCGAATACTGCCTTTTTTAATGCTTCTCCTGCTATCCATTTTATCAATTACTTCATCCTTCTATGGAAGTCAAAGACTTGTTGTAGAGCTTACAGAGGCTCCAGAGAGCTATTCTAATGATGGAGAAATTAGTGGATTAAATTCCCAAATTGAAAAGTTGGATAAGCAAATTGAAGATGCTCGGAATACTACTTATAGTGGAGTTACTACTGCACCCTCACAGGAAACTATCAAGACTTTATCTAATCAGAA
>CALDSS010000162.1 GCA_937924495.1 uncultured Saprospiraceae bacterium | reverse complement strand
AATTCATCTACGAATCTACTGTACGCATTTTGAGTTTCTGAGTAAGAATCGCCTTCCGGCAAAAAGAAAAGACAAGCCAATTCCAGATGATAATTTGAATACTCAGGGAAAATGGCTTTGCCGCCCGTTTGCTCACAATAGGCACCAAGGGCATGAAAATTCACCCAAAAAGAAAGACTCCCATGGGCTATCATATCTGGCTCTGGCACATTCTCCAAATCATGCATTTCATGATACCCTTTATCCATCGAAAGCAGGAAAACGCCAGCCTTCGAAAGTCGTCTTAAATTATCAATACAATGAATGCCCGTGCGAGGAAAAAACAGGTAAGTATTGAACAACGATTTTCGATATTTTTCCAATAATCGATTCAGCAATTTATTTTTATAGGTGCCTTCTGCAATGGGAGACTTGTGAAAAGTAAGGTCTATTTTTTTGATAAAATTGGCATCTTTTTGACCCTCTGGATCTTGTCCTGAATCAATCGAAACCAAACATTCTGACATTTTGGTATTATCAAAATGATAAAGATCGGTAGGTATCGAATCGAAAAAATAATTGGCCAAAACAATAAGTGGTTGCTTCAACTCACCAGTCGATATGGTTGTATTTGCTTTGCGCAAAACAAGTTCATCACTTTTGACGGCATCAAAATAAGCGACATCTAATTTTCCTGATTCGTAATAAGATTGAAACTGCTCATGCTCCAAAAAGAAGGTCAAATTCTCCTCCACAATATCACTCAGCACAAAACAATACGGCGGCAATTTCATATCCGTTCCTTCTTCCAATCGCTCCAAATGTTTGAGCACATGAAAACAAAAACGCCCATGCCCTGCCCCCAATTCAAGGATAAAAACGCGTTCAGTGGTCTGTCCCTTTTGAGCCAAATCTTTGAGGAACCCAAAAATCAGTTCGGCATAAGTGCGACCAACCATTGAGTTGCTCGTGAGATGATGCGGCACCTCGCCAGAGCTCCATGCCCCCACTCCTTCCTTATTATAAAAATCGCGATTGAGTTGCCAGATTAGGCTCTCCGCAAACGGTTTTTTTGTTTCAATAACGAATCGATTTTCGCTCATAGTAAATACTGACTGATGAAAAGCTCAATTGAATTTCGTTTCTAAATCCAAAATTCTATAAAGCTCAAATACATCCTAAACTCAGTCAGCTTGAACCAATTTTGCTATAGTCAGCAGAAACAAACGAAGCGTTGAATTGAGTGTAAGGTAGTGATAATTTGAGGATTGGGGTTTTTCTAAATCATTATCACAAGTTTTCGTAATTTCACAAATGGCTCAAATACATTTTTACTCCTTATTCCTGATGGCAGCTTTATACATTTTTGCTGGCATCAGCCATTTCAGAAATCCGACCTTCTTTTTAAAAATCACACCAACGTGGGTGCCTGCCCCTGAGAAAGTGAATGTTCTGGTAGGTATCATTGAAATCGCTTTGGGCATTTTAGTCCTTCACCCTCCTACCCGCTCGATGGCAATTTATGGAATCATTGCTTTATTGATTGCTGTTTTTCCAGCCAACATCTATCATTTTCAAAAAGCAAAAAAGAAAGGGAAGCATGTTTTGGGTACTTTGATTCGGTTACCGATTCAGGGTGTTTTGATTTGGTGGGCTTGGAGTTATTTGTGAGAACTCTAATCAAAAGAAACAAACCCAATTGAAAAAGAAATCAATAGAGCAAATTTTTTCAAAAACAAAAACCTAAGCCGCCAACTTTCCAGAAATCGATTTCCACTTATCCATGATAAATTCAGTAAGGATTGTGATGTGAGATTCTTCAACATTTTCAGGAAGCAAGTTTAGCATTTTAATTACTACATCTCTTAGGGCCAAGTCTGGTTGCTCCTCTGCTAAAAACCGTAGTTCTAAACTAAGTTTTGTTTTACAAGCAATCAACAATAAATCATCTACATTATTTTGAATCGATTCAATTTCTTTCTTTGAGAAATTTCCATCCTTAACAGCTTTTGAAACTTTTGCTAAATCATTATTATTTAGCGATTCAATGGCACTTTGAATATCTATTTTATTAACATTCATTACTTGAAATTGCCAAAATTTTAAGCGACCTTCTTCTGAGGAAGAACATTCCAGTTGTTCAAGACAAACTCGGTTAAAACAGGAAGAAAATCTGGATTCACATCAGAAGGAAGTAAATCAAGCATTTTTACCAAAACGTCTTTTTTAGAAAGATTAGGTTCTTCTTCTTTAAGGATATCAAGTCTCACCGTAAATTTCGCTTTAAATCCTTCAAGAATTACCTCTTGAAGGTCTTCACGAAAATTAGTGACTTCTTTCTTCGATAGCGTTCCACTTTCAAGACCTTTTTGCATTTCTGCTATATCCTTACTTAAATTATCAAAAACCTCTTGCGGATTCACCTTCTTATTCATTTTCATTTTTCTCAATTTTTGCAACGAGTCTATCCAAATAGAGTAACTCGTCTAATTTTTGATCAATCAATTCTTCAACTCCTCGTTTTCCCAAAATGCCATAGAAATGTTCCTTGTATAAATTTATTAGTTTTAAAGTATCTCTAACGGCCTTTCTTTTGTTCTCAATTTCTCGTTTTGTCAATTTTGACATAGTATGTTGAATTTCGTTTTCTTAGTTCAAATATACAAAACAATTACTTTCAAAAACCAAACGAATCAAAGATGAGGTAATAAATTATTAACTACCTTCACCCCACTATCACTCACAGAACGATAAATGATTTGAGATGTCCGATAATCCAACTTCTAAACCACCGCTGGAACTTAATGCTGCTTTCAAGGAAGCCCTTGATCGGATGGAGAAAACCAAAGAAAATATCTTCATCACAGGGAAGGCTGGAACGGGTAAATCGACTTTGCTTAAACTTTTCAAAAAAACGACGCGCAAACAACTGGTGGTGCTGGCTCCAACTGGTATTGCAGCCCTAAATGTTGGTGGACAAACCATTCATTCCTTTTTCGGTTTTCCACCGAAACCGCTTCATAATAAAGACATTACAAAACGTAGAAATCATAAACTTTATAAAAAACTGGATGTCGTTATCATTGATGAAATCTCTATGGTGAGAGCTGATATGTTGGATAATATTGATGTTTTTCTAAGAAAAAATCGAGAAATCGCTGAGCCGTTTGGTGGTTGCCAAATGATATTTTTTGGTGATTTATTTCAGTTGCCACCCGTGGTAGCCAGTCAGATTGAGGCCAGTTTATTTCAAGGGTTTTATGAGACGCCTTTTTTCTTTTCAGCTTACTGTTTTGAGAATGGTTTTGAAATGGAATTTTTCGAATTGAATAAAGTCTATCGACAAGAGGGAAGGCACTTTTTGCGATTGCTGGAGGCAGTGAGAACCAATCGGGCAGATTATGAAGATTTAGAAGATTTGAATGAGCGCCACGATCCTGATTTCAATCCACCGTTTTATTACATCACCCTTTCTCCTAGGAATGCTTTGGTGGATAAAATCAACAAACAAAAACTGGAGCAGATTGATGAAGAGTTGTTCTTTTTCAATGCAGAAGTGAAAGGTAGATTTGATGAACGGCGCTATCCGACTGAAGAAATTTTACAATTAAAAATCGGCTCCCAAGTCATGTTTGTAAAAAATGATCCTGAGCGCGCATTTGTCAACGGAACCCTCGGAAAAATCATAGAACTTTCAAAAAATAAAATAAAAGTAGAGGTAAACGTAAACGGCCAACCAAAGGTTTTAGATGTCGGAAAAGCAGAATGGGAGGTCTTGAAATATAGAGAATCACCCACCGATGTCAATAAAATTGATACTGAAACGGTTGGCGTTTTCAAACAATATCCGTTGAAGTTGGCTTGGGCCATTACCATTCATAAATCACAGGGAAAAACCTTTGACCGAGTGATAATTGATATGGGTCGTGGAGCGTTTGCTCCCGGACAAACTTATGTCGCTTTGAGTAGGTGCCGCTCATTAGAAGGCATCGTTTTGAAACAAAGAATCACGCATCGCGATATAATGACTGACGAAAGAGTTGTTCAATTTTATGAGACATATTTCTGATTCCATTTCAGATTTCATAAATTGGTGGCCAACTTAAACTTTAATTTAAAAACGAATAATTATGGCAAAATCACGTAAGCAACAACGCAAAGACGCGCGCGATAAGGCTCAAGAGAAAAAATTCTTCACTGTCGTAGCCATTTCTACCGTAATAGTTTTAATCATTCTTTTCTTCATCTTTCAAGGTTTAGGATAAAATCAGTAGGCAGTTTGCAGTAGGCAGTGTATTGTCTTTTGCAAACTGCGCACTGCAAACTGCATACTGAAACAATGAGAATAGTCTTCATGGGGACGCCAGAATTTGCCGTTCCATCCCTTCGTGTTTTAATCGAAAATAATTACAACGTTGTTGGCGTCATCACTTCTGTTGACAAACCTGCTGG
>CALDSS010000161.1 GCA_937924495.1 uncultured Saprospiraceae bacterium | reverse complement strand
GACGTATCCACCCCACCCTTCAAAAAGTCCTGATAAGTTTTGAGTTTATCCCACTCGCCTTTGGCAGCCATGGCAGATTGCTCAGGCCAAGTGGTTGGGTCATGCATTTTGTAGCGAGAGCCACCGTCAGCAAGTATTTTTTTCAACTTATCTGCTTTGGTTTTGCTCAATTGTTTGAAGGATAAGATGCCTGCGTTGTGCAGCAGTTCCTCGATTTTTGGGCCAATACCTTCAATTTTACGGAGCCGTTCTTTCTCTACTTTTTTGACCGTTCTTTTGACAGGTGCCGCTTTTTTGGCAGCTGGTTTCCTAAGTGTTTTAGTAATTCTTTTGGTAGAAGCAGCTGGTTTTTTTGCTATGGTCGTTGTCTTTTTAGCAGGCGCTTTGGCCATTGGCGCTGCTTTTTCAGCAGTAGGAGCCGCCTTTCTTTGCACGACTCGTTTCACTACAGGTTGAGCTGCCACGCCATTTTGAACAACCGTTGGTTGAGCAGCAGCCGCTTTTTTGAGGTTTGTATTTTCTTCTTCCAAATTCTTGATAGCCACTTTTGCAGTTGCCAGCTCAGAATTGGTTTTGGTCAACTTAGTTTTCAAAGTATAGACCTCTACATTCGTATTGGCGCTGATGCCACTTTCTACTTTTGCAGATAAGTCATTATTCTTGGTTTTCAGTCCAAGTATCTGATTCTCAAGGTCTTCGATGGATTGTTTGTGCTGCTGATTTAAGGTACTTACATTTTTGACTTGATCTTTTGAAATTGCTAACTCTGTTTTAAAATCTTCCTTCTGAGCAGCCATCACATCGAGATCTTGTGATATTTTCAAATTAGCCAAACCTGCTTTTTTCAGATCACTTTCTTTCAATTCCAATTCTTCCTCGGTCTTCTTCAGTTGAGTTTCATATTGCAGCGCCAATGCCTTTTCATTAGCTATATTTTTCTCTAAAGATCTAACTTTTCCTCTCCAAATCAACCAAGTAATAATGACACCAGTTACAAAAGCAAGTAAAAGAATTGCCCACGCTAATGGCCAATCGGGACCCGTAAGAAACTGAGAAATGAGGCTTATATCAGTCATTTGTAATGTAGTTTTTTAGAACTGCTTATTGGAAGCAGTCTTTCTCTTGTAAAAAAATCGGCTATTTTGAGGAAAAAAGCTACTGTAAATGTATGAAATTCAGGGTATTATACAAATCACTCGACTTTTGTTTCTGCTTTATAATAAAGCGTAGAACAATTTTCTGAAACCAAAATTTCCTTTGCCACTCTTCTAATATCGGTATTTTTTAGCTCTTGGTATTTTTTTGCTTCCTGATTAATAAGGCCTGCATCGCCCATCGCTTCATAAAAAGCCAGATTCATTGCTTTGTGTGTGATGCTCATTTCCGTAAACACGAGCGTGCTTTCCACCTTGTTTTTTATCTTCTGAAATTCCGTAATCGGAACGTTCCAACGTTTTATCTTTCTAAGTTCTGACCAAATAGCTGCCTCAATTTTTTCAAGTGCAACGCCTTCCGCTGGTTTCGCCTCTATTATCAACAAACCCGGATCGTAATTGCCCGTCACGTAACAATCAATCGAAGAAACTAACTTTTCTTCCTTCAATATCTTTCGATACAAACGAGAGCTTTGACCATTCGCTAAAACATCAGAAAGTAAATCCACAGCATGATAATCTTTCTCTCCTCGACCCGGCATGTGAAAAGCCATATAGAGAGAATCTAATGGAACGTTTGCCCTATTTTCTTTTCGCTTTAATTGCTTTTGAATGGGTTCTTGAGGCACCTTTCTCTCTGGAACTTTTCCAGATTTAATGCCTCCAAACCACTTTTCTATTTTTTTCAACGTGTCCGAAAAATCAATATTTCCAGCGATAACCAAAACGGCATTATTGGGTTGATAATAAGCATCAAAAAAACTTGTAACATCCTGTAAATCAGCATTTTCGACATGCTCTGGCACCTTTCCAATTGTTGGCCATTGATAAGGATGAACCTCAAAAGCGATACTCCCCAACTGATGCCAAACATCGCCATACGGGCGATTGAGACACGTTTCTTTAAACTCCTCTACAACTACTTTTTGCTGAATTTCGAGCGACTTTTGATTGATCAAAAGATTAGACATTCTATCCGCTTCGAGCCAAAGTGCCGTTTCCAAATTTTCGTGCGGTACTATTGAGTAATAGTTCGTAATATCGTTATTGGTGAAGGCATTGCTGTCTCCTCCTGCATTTTGGATTGGGACATCAAAATTGGGCACCTGTTTAGTACCTCCAAACATCAAATGCTCAAAAAGATGAGCAAAGCCAGTCTTCTCTGGAGATTCGTCCCTCGCTCCCACATCATACAATAAATTGACTACTGCCAAGGGGGTGCTTTTATCTTGATGTAAAATGACTCTAAGGCCATTTTTCAATACGTGCTTTTCAAATTTTACCAATTGCTCACTATTTTCTGAAATACAAGTTTCGACAACTTTTTTGTAAAAATCTAAAAACTTAGACACCAAAAACTAATCGATGTAACATCTATCAATTACAGTTCAGAAAAACAGTCCACCGGTGGAAATGTTGACGGCTCATTTTTTCGATTTCGGGAGATCGAGAATTCGAGAGATCGAGACACGATAGTTCTCGGTTTCCCGAAATCAAAATTTCTCGAAATCTTCATTAAAATTTTAAAACAATGATTCGACAAGACATCTCCAGACTGCGTAAAAATCGCGGCTTACATTTCAGCATTGGGTTATCTATTTCGCTTGCCTTCTGCATCATGGCGTTTAATTATGAAGTTGCTCCGCCAGTTTATCATGAGCAGGAAATTTTAGTAATTGATCATGATATTGAATTTGAAAGTGTCATCACCAAATGGCCAGACCGAAAACCGCCACCACCACCTCAGCCAAAACTTGCTCCAATTGTTATCCCTACTGACGATCCAATACCTGAAATTTTCGAACCAGAGAAAAAGTTTGAAATAGAAACGGATGGAAAAGAAGTTGTTGTTGCCAAACCTTCTCCAAAACCAATGGCTCCGCCACCACCAAAACCATTGCCCAAACCACAAGTAGAAGAAATCCACAAGGTAGTCCAAGAAATGCCACGTTTTGGTGATTGTGAAGATTTAAAGGATGAAAAGGAACGTAAAATATGCTCTGACAGAAATATCATGCAATACGTTCACGGTCAACTCAAATATCCATCTATGGCCAGAGAAACTGGTATTGAAGGGACGGTTGTAGCCACCTTTGTTGTGGAAAAAGATGGCAGCCTTTCAAATATAAAAATAGCGAGAGACATAGGCGGTGGCTGTGGCGATGAAGTGATTCGTGTCTTGCGTGGAATGCCGACCTGGTCTGCTGGAAAACAACAAGGACGAAAGGTAAAAGTACAGTTTAACATTCCAGTGAAATTTCAATTACAATAAACGTATCATAGCAAAGCTGCAAGTTAGGAGGATGTTCTCAAACTGGAGTCATCCTCTTTTTTTAATGAATAGACCCCAAAAGTCTCACAGCGGTCAAAGTAGAAAGAACAGATATGCATCATTTAGGCAGTAATTTACTCATTTTTGTAGGGCTGTTATTCTTAAATTTATTAATCTTAAAAAGTATATATGAAAAAGATTTTACTTTCTATTCTTAGTGTAGCTTTTGTGGGAACAATGTTGTTTGCACAAACTAAAAAGTTTACATTAGTTGAAGAATTTACCCAAGCAAGTTGCCCACCATGTGAGCAACTAAATCCGCTTATGGAGCCTTACTTGCAATCCAATGTGGGTGATAATATTATCCTTCTAAAATATCATACTTCATGGCCAGGTTTTGACCCTATGAATGAACAGAATCCTGATGATGTTCAAGATAGAGTGGATGCTTATGGTGTTACTGGAGTACCTGCGTTTTTTGCTGATGGAAATGCAGTTGAAGGTTCTGACAATGCAACAACATGGGAAGAATTTGCTGGCTCACTTCAAGATGAAATGACAGCGACTTTCGATCAAGAAACTCCTATTGCGATGACCGTTTCGCACACAATCGCAGATGATCTTAATACAATGAGTATTGCAATCACCTTGGAAAACACTTCAGCGGATGATTTTAGTGCTGCTGGAAATGCTCTACAAGTGGCTATTGTTGAAGAAGACATTCAATTTCCTGAGCCTCCTGGGACTACTTCTGAAGATCACTTCTTGTGGGTTATGAGAAAAATGCTTCCTTCTACTGCAGGTTCTTCTTTTGACGACATTCCTGCTGGCGGATCTATCACAATTGAAATGAACGATGTAGAAATTCCTTCTTATATCTATAACTTTAATGAAATTGGTGTAGTTGCCTTCATTCAGGGTACCGCAGGCATGGTTCAGGCTGGCATGAGTACGCCAGTCATGGTAGATGTATCTGATATTAGCGCAAGAGGAAATACTCTTGGAAAGGATGGTCTTTGTGAATACGAAGTAACTCCAGGTATCCGCATTACCAATGATGGAACAGAAGAAATTACGGAAGTAGTTGCAGCTTACACTACTGTTGGTGGCTCTCCTGTAATTGAAAGTTGGACAGGTAGTTTACTTCAAGGTCAGTGGAATGTTATTTCATTCCCTGCTATTCAAAAAACCCCTGGTTCAACGGTTATTTCGTATGAAATTATTTCCGTAAACGGCGGAAGAGATGGCAATAGCTTGAATAATGTTATGCCAACAGAAACTTATTATAACCTAAGTCCTACTCCTATGCGTTCTCAATTTGCAGAACCTGTGGATATTGTGGACTTTGGAGAAATCCCTGCTGATGTTATTTTGATCAACCCTGACGATTCAGAATTGATTTTCACCCTAACAGGTGCTTCAATTGGATTAACAACTCCAATCGGTGGATTTGGAAATTCTGACGGAGCTTTTGCTTTTGACTTTTTTGGTGTGGAAGTAGGGCAAGGGCTCATTACTTTTGACAAAGTTGACTTATCAAACAGTTCAATGTCTGAATTGAGATTTACTCATGCTTATGCACAATACACAAGTGAAAATGATAGACTCGAAGTAGTTGTTTCTACTGATTGTGGTGACAATTGGACTTCTGTTTGGAATCAAGCTGGAAGTGAACTGGCTACTGCTCCTGCCTCTGAGCCTCGTTTTTTCCCAGAGTCTGACCAATGGAGAGAAAACACCGCTGACCTTTCTGCATACGATGGACAACCTGATGTGACCATTGCATTTAGAGGGACGTCAGCTTGGGGAAACATGGCTTATATTGATGATGTAACATTAGGAGCAAACCTTTCTGATGCGGAAGAAACAAATGCATTGGAAAGTGCAGTAGAGATTTTCCCAAATCCAGTTGCTACTGATTTGGTAATCAATTTACAATTAGAAAATGCTACGCCTGTTACTGCAGAGGTATTTGACCTTTCTGGTAAAAAAGTAGCGACTATCGAAAATAATGCAAACTACCCAGCTGGAACGCATACTCTTAATTGGAATGTGAACAACCAGTCAAATGGTATGTATATGGTAAAAATCAGAACTGAAGTTGGTGAGATTACTAAGAAAATTAGTGTTTTAAAATAAATTCACTTAATCAGTTTTTCTGAATTGAAAAGGGCCAATACCGAAGGGTATTGGCCTTTTTCTATTATAATTTGTTTTAATGCTCTATTTTTAGAGCGGCTTTAGTTCCACTCCATCTTTTCACTCCTAAAAATTTAAACAATGAACAAAGTTTTACTCTGTTTTTTCTCTTTCTTTTCAATTTCTGCCTTTGCTCAATCTGACTTAATCATTACAGGAACCTTTGATGGCCCACTAACAGGGGGTCACCCAAAAGGGGTCGAAATCTACGTAGCAAATGATGTTGCGGATTTAAGTATTTACGGAATTGGTTCTGCCAATAATGGTGGTGGCTCTGATGGTCAAGAATATACCTTTCCTGCCGAGAGCGCAACAGCAGGTTCTTTCATTTATGTGGTGGCTGAAACCCCAGGATTTATGGACTTTTTTGGTTTTGCTGCTAACTATGAAGGAGGCGCTGCCGTAAGTATTAATGGCGATGATGCTATTGAACTATTTATGAATGGAAATGTGGTAGATGTATTTGGAGACATCAATATGGATGCCTCCATGACCGCTTGGGATCATCTTGATGGATGGGCCTATCGCCAAAGTGCAACCGGCCCAGATGGCACCACATTCGATGTGAATAACTGGACATTTAGTGGTGTAGATGCTTTTGAGGGGTTTTCTTCCAATCGAGAAGCAAGCAATCCTTTTCCAATAGGAACCTATTCTCGAAATCCCAATTCGGACTTAACTGCCAATCCTGATTTTATCACAACAGATGTAAACATAGCAGCAACTATCAATCTTACTGATAACGATAATTTACCTAACGGATTTGATATGATTGAAATAGCAGATGCTCCAACAAATGGAACCGCTGCTGTTGATGCAAATGGCAACGTCATTTATGCTCCAAATATAGATTATTGCGGTGGAGATGGCTTCACTTATACTGTATGTTGGATGGGCGATTGTGTTACTGGAGGAGTAAGAATTGAGGTGGTTTGCCCTATTCTATACACCCCTTCCTCTATTGGTGGCGTAACTATGGTAGATGCCAATGGTCTTCCAACAGCAGTTGATAGTGCAGTAGCCCTAACAGGTGTGGTTCATAGTATCAACTTCCGTCCAAATGGTTTGCAGTTTGCTTTGATTGATGACAATAACGATGGCATTACTGTTTTCAGCAACTCAGATCCGCTAAATTACACCGTAGCCATGGGCGACAATATTACGGTGCACGGCGCTATCGGCTCTTTTAGAGGTTCTTTACAGGTCTATGCAGATGAAGTAGTTTTGAATTCGAGTGGAAATACGCTTTTTGACCCAACAGTCGTTACGGCCCTAAATGAAGATTCAGAGAGTCAACTGGTTGTCTTAGAAAATGTATCTCTTGTGGATGTTTCTCAATGGTCCAACTCAGGATCTGGGTTCAATGTAGATGTGACGGATGGCACAAATACCTATGCCATGAGAATTGTTGATGCCACAAATATTTTTGGCACTGCCGCACCAACTGGTTCTTTTGATTTAATAGGAATTGGTGGTCAATTTGATTTTGATGAACCATTTCTTGATGGTTATCAACTCTTCCCAAGATCCTTGGAGGATATCGTCACAGTTTTAAATACTGAAGATGTAAGACTTTCTTCTTCCGTAGTGATTTCTCCAAATCCAGTTTCAGATATTCTTACAATAAAAGGATTAAAGAATTTTGAAAGAATAACGGTTATCAACTCAGTAGGGCAAGCAATTGGTATTTTCAATCAAAATACGATTGAGGTATCGCATTTGCCTTCTGGTCTATACTTTTTACAAATTGAAAATAAAGGAGAAAGAATGGTTTCTTCTTTTGTGAAAGAATAATTTACTTACGTTGTAATGACAATTCATGAATTGTCATTGGTTAGAAGTAGAGACAATTCATGGATTGTCTCTACTTCTAACCAATTTATCTTCTCATCAGCCAAGAAGTAGGATTCATTGGACTTTTTTGTTTCCAAATTTCGAGATGCATTTCGTAGTTGTTGCTGATTTTATCTAAGCCTACCGTCCCAACCGGATCATGCGGTTTCACCTTATCACCTCTTCTCACTACCACCGTTTGTAAATTAGAATAGACTGAAAAATAATCCCCATGCTGGATGATGACCATGTAATTCTGCCCTGGCACAAACTGCATTCCTAATACCTCTCCTTCAAAAACAGCTCTGGCCTCTGCCCCTCCACTGGTCTGAATATCAATTCCATTATTCTTAATCCGAACATGTTTTAGTCCAGGATGTGTCTGATCTCCAAATCGACTGATAATCACTCCATTATCCACTGGCCATGGAAGATGTCCTTTACTTGATGCAAAGTCGGAACTACTTGCAATAGATGGGCTTGGCGCAACTGGTGCAGCTGTAGATGTTTTATTCAGATTTTCTTTTGGGCGATTGGCGAGCGCTTCCTTTTTCTTGCGGTCAATCTGGTTGGCAATAATCCTTGCAATCGATTTATTCAAGTCTTGCTGGATGGTCTTTTTCTCACCCAATTCATCTTGCAAACGAACTTCATTGGAGCGCAACTCTGCAAGCAATTTATCACTATCATCTAATTCTTGATCCAAAATGTTTTTTTGACTCAACTCGCTTAACAACAATTGTTCTTTTTTCAATTTTCGTTCTTCAAGCGTTGTCGCTTTTCGCGAAAGCGTGGCCTGTGTCAATTCAATCAACCGAGTTTGTTTCTGACGATAGGTGTCATATTGTTTCAAATAATTCCACCGACGGAAAGCATCATTAAATGACTTGGAAGAAAAGAGAAAGAGAATTTTATTATCCGTCAATTTCATGCGATAAGCCTTTCGAGCCATATCGCCGTATTCGCCTTTTAGTTTTTCAATATCATCTGAAAGTGCAAAAACAACTTCTTTCGAGCGCTTAATACTTTCATCCGAAAGCTGTACCTCTTCACGCAAAGTGGTGATTAATTGCGAACGCTTTTCTATTTGTTTCTGTAAAGTAAAATATTGATTGACAGTAGATTCTCGATTGGCGCGTGTACTTTCCAATAGCTCATTAGTCTTGCTAATTTCTTTCATCAACGCCCTCCTTCGAGATTCCAGTTCTTTACGTGATTGGCCAAAAGAAAAACTCGATATAAAACAAAAAATCAGTAGCAGAACAAATCCCTGATTTTTCATTTTTATTTCTATTTTCATTTTAATTCAACTTGGGCTTTGTAAAAGGCATATTCTTCGGCACATCAAACTCAACATTCGAAAACTGAATTTTCAAATTCATATCTCCAGATTGTTGGCTTTGCACAAAGATATTTCGAAGGTAGGAAAAATTCCTTTTGTCTTCCCCTGTCTGATAGTTATCCTGAAGAATGGTCATCACTCGTTGAGGATTCGATTCGTCAAACTTCATTTGCTGAAGAGACATATCTGCTCCATTTAAATGATAGGTACTTTTTGGACTACTTGTATTTGACCATAACTGATAACCCGTAGAATCAATTTTAGAATTCAGGTCTTTTGTAAAAAAAACTGGATTGCCTAAAACGATGGCCTGCAACATTTGAAAATTAGCAGGAAAATTCATTTTTCGCTGCACGTAACCAATGTCCTCCGCTGTGTTATTGCCTTGAATTCTATCCACCACATAAACCGAATCAGGGGTGATTAAAGCCCTCGCTACTTCAAAACCAAATTTCTTCAAACTCACCCAAATTGCCTTATCCTTTTCCATCCTCAACGTTCCCGTCAAGGAGACATTCATTACACTTTCTCCTTCTACGCCTAACTTGATGCGACTGCTGAGGAAATCTGCATTCACCTGATTTTTAATCATATTATCCATCAGAAATGCAGCGTCTTGTTTTTTGACAGGAGTCACCACTCCCCCATTATCCACTTTTTTCGTTTTACACGAAAATTGAATAATGAGACACCCTGCAAATAATACCAATAAGTACTTTTTCATTATAAGTCTTTTGATTGTTTCGACTGTTTAATTGCTGGATTGTCATTACAACAATCAAACAATCACAACAATCAAGCAATTTTATAACTGCTCAATTTGTTTCAATAAATTCTCAGTGGACGACACATCTTCATTTGAAGCTTTACCCAGGGCAATCGCTTTGTTCGCAAATTTTTGGGCGCATTTCTTTTTATTCAAACGATAATAAAGAGACGCAACTGTATCGACATTGTAATAGTTCTTATCAACCTTCACAGATTTCTTTGCGATTTTCAAACCCTTTTTCAACAACTTTCGGTCTTCCACATTTTCATAAAAGTTCCACGCAATTTCATTGAGTTCGCTCCAGTCATTGACTTTATATTTTTTCACGTAATCAGCTGCTGCATTCGCAAATTTAGCAGGTTGTTCTGTGTCAACAAAATGCCGCATTTTATAGCTCGCCATCAACCGATCCGCTCTGTCTGGATACGCTTTTTTGAAAATACTTTTAATATCATTCAAATCAGGATTCTCTCCCAGTTTATAAATATTGCTGTAAATTATTTCGTCCATTCGACCTCTGATTCGATTGGAAGGAACGTATTCTTCAAATTGAGATTGGTTGTCTCTCAAATACGCAAACAAGGGAGAATCAACGGTTTCCACCATTTTATAAATCAATTTGAGATTCATTTCATTACTCCAGTCTTCTTGCGTTTTCAGAAACTCATTTATCACGCCTTCTTGGCCACCTCTTCCAGACTCATATAACGAAGTCGCATATTCCAAAAGAAAACCAGGATCCCGATCACCTGAGACATATCGCTCTTCCATTGAAGCAGCTGAGTTAGCAGGGTCCAAAGATTTTTTTCCATCTTCTAAAAACTGTGGAACATTTCTATAGCCCGCCAAACGATTTATTTCTTTACCGTTTTTATCTAAATAAATAAGCGTTGGGTACAGATAAATTCGATACTTTTCTGTCAATGCCACGCCTTCCCCTTTTTCCATATCCATTTTTACATTGATGAAATTTTCATTGTAAAAATCGCCTACTGTTTTTTTGACAAATACTTCTCTATTCATTTTTTTACAGGGGCCACACCAAGTCGTGTAGGCATCCATAAAAATGGGTTTATTTTCTTCTTTTGCCATAGCCAACGCCTCCTCAAGAGAGTGGACAAAATTAATCCCTTCCTGAGCATGAAGATTTGAAAAAAAGAAAACAGCAATACTTAAAGTGATGGTTCTTAATATCATTTCGTGACAATTATTTAATATGGTAAAATTTTTACTTTTATTAGAAGCAAAAACTTTGAAATTAGGCCTCAAAAATAATGAGTAGAAAAGACAATGCTCTCCTACTCATTAGATTTTATATTTTATTTATATCAGCGACTTTATGCTTTTTTCAGTTTACTGGCCTTTTTCGCAATTTTATCAGCCTCTTTCAACACAGATTTATCGAGTGGGAAAGCTGCTTTCATTGCCTCAGCCAAAGCGTTCAATTTCTCTGCATCTTTCTTCACATATTTTTTAGCAAAGACTTTACAAGCGGAGACATAATTTGCCACTTTCCCCAAACCTTGGTAATAGAGCATATCCGCCTGCGTCGCAAATTTCTTGGCTCTATCTGGCACATGGGTTTTCATTTTGCCAATCGCCTCTTGATGAAGCATGTCCAACTGAAACTCAACTGCTTTACCAATAGTTTTGAAACAAGCCACTTCAATTTTATCATCTACTTCCTCATCTGAGTAAATTTTCCCAATAGCCTTTCTATGCTCCACCAATTTATCAAACAAACGAGAATCTGCTTCTGTCGTGCTGATGTATAAAATTTTCAAGTTTTGTTCTACAGACATGTCTGCATCTCTGAGATAATTGTTCGCGATTTTCAAACTTGGCTTTCCTGCTTGATTTAACGCTTTTACGTAGTTGTAAACCAATTTGGGGTCGCGGTTTCCTTTCTCGTATTCTTCTACATAATCGCCCGTTCTATCCACTTTAGATAACGCCAACTTTCCAAGTTGAATGAACCCCTCGGCATCTTGCGCTCCTTTTTGGACATGCACAGCCTCACCGGTATAGTCGATGTAATATAAAGTAGGAAATGCCGAAACAGGGTAATCTTTTCTAAAACCATCCGCTTCTACTTTTTCGTAATCAAGCTTAACGTTGATGAAGTTTTTGTTATAAAATTCACCTACTTCTTTAAGTGGAAAAATGTTTTTAGCCATTCGCTTGCAAGGGCCACACCAAACGGCGTAAGCATCTACAAAAAGTAGTTTTTCTTGCTTTTTAGCTTCTTCCATCGCCTCTTCCCAAGTGCCATGAAAAAACTCAATGCCCTCAGCTTTTAAAATAACTGCGCACAAAACGAAAAGTGCCAAAATCAATATCTTTCTCATTTCAAAAATTTATTTTATTCCGTAAAACTTAAGTTTGCAGGAGGCTGAATTGTCAAATTATCCAATTCAATAGTATTGCCTTTAAAAACGTTGAAATCTACATCACCTACTATTCCTTCAATCCTTCCTCTATTACCGTATTGCCAAAATGACCACTGATTTGTGCCATTTATTGCAGGTTCGGCGTAATTGTTATAACGAGCAATCCACAGTGGATAATCATCAAAATGCCCCTCAAGATAAGTATTGTAAAATTTTTGGCTGGTATAAATGATAGGCTTCATACCATAATTTGATTCCACAATTTCTATCCAACTTTTCGCTCCATTGATTAAAGTCGATTTGGAAACGCCATCCGTGATTTCGATATCCAGCACCGGAGGCAAATCCCCGTAATCCATTTCCACCCACTTTGAAAAATGTTTTGCTTGCTCAATAGGAGAAACGGTTGGCCGAAAGAAATGATACGCGCCTTTGCGGACTTTTAAGTCCGCAAGCTGCTGCCAATTGTTTTGAAATTGAGAATCCACTAAGGTATTTCCCTCAGTAGCTTTCATAAAAACAAAATCGACACCCTGTGCTATGACTTTTTCCCATTCTACCTCTCCTTGATACCTCGATACATCAATGCCATGCACCTCATATCCATCCAATCGAATCGTCTCCTGCTGGCAAGCATAAAACGTTGTCATCAAGGAGAAAATGAGTGTGAGTCGATATGTATTTTTGAAAAGCAAATTTGGTGGTTGACTATGTATATTGGGAGTTGTAAGTATCTAATTATCAGTTAATTAAGAAATGCATCATAATTTATGCCATTAAGAACTATGAATGCAAATATCAGTTTTTACTTTAACTAAAGAATAACTGCAAATGTTGTTCTTCAACTAATTGAATTTGGGGGTATCTTTAATTTTTTGCTCAAGGGTCAAATTTAAAACATACGCTTAAATTATTCACCCGTTGGCTCAACATCGTTTATATTTGCTCAAAATCCTTTTTTTTAAACAACTTCAATGCTCTTTTCTGTAGGAACAAAAGTAAAGTTATTAAATACCAATGATGAAGGCACCATCAAGGAGTTGCTTTCTGATGGAATGGTAAAAGTTCGATTGAAAAATGGATTTGTAATTCCTGTACACGAACGAGACTTAAAGAGCTTAATAGATTTCAAAAAAATTCCCCAAAAACCTCAACCCCAGTCTTTTGATTTTGAAAATAAGGCAAAGACGCAATACACCATTTTAAAAAGTAAGGGTATTCAAATAGCCTTTGAACCGCTCAAAGGGTTGGATGGCGCTACGAAGTCCTTTAAGGTCTATCTAATAAATGACACGACTTATGATTTTACTTTCGATTTGGAATTGTCGTTCTTGAATGATACGCCCATAAAAATAGACGATATTTTAAAGGCAACTTCTTATCTACGCGTGGCTACTATTCGATACGACCAACTCAATGATGCGCCAATTGTAGATATTAAAGGGCGACAGATATCTACTGCGGGGACAGGAGCCCCACTTCATAAAATTTTAAAAATAAAGGCCAAAACTTTCTTTTCAAAATTGATAACGGCACCGCTTATCAATCAACCATCCTACCTCTATGTTTTGTTTGATAATTTTGGTAACGAGGAAAAAAAGGAGGAAGATTTATTTCAGTATGCTAAAAGAAACACGAAAGCCCAACTACCAAAAGGAGATCAATCCAATCCATTTTATAAACTGCACAGCATCTCTGATTTTGCCAATTTCAGTTTGGAATTAGATCTACACATCGAAAAGTTGAAAGGCAATTTTAAAAAAATGGATAATGGCGAGATTTTAAATCACCAACTAAACGCGCTTGAGCGTTATATCACAGAAGCTCTAAGAATGGGTGTGGATCATGTTTTCATTATTCATGGAATAGGAAAAGGCACACTTAAGGAGGCCGTCCAACAACAGTTGGCCAAAAATCCTCATGTCCAATCTTTTAAAAACGAATTTCACCCCAAATATGGTTGGGGAGCTACCGAGGTCATTTTTAAGGACTAAATCTCAATCACCAAAGCTCGCAAGCCTTTTACATAAATGTCTTGCTTAATCTGCCTTGCCTCTTCTTTAGAATGGAATTTACCTACCACTACTCTATAGATTGGCTTGCCGGCTCTTGTTTCATGAAGGGTAAAAATAGGATGTGGTTGTATTCCTCGCAAGGTTGAAACCAATCCTTGTGCATCAGAAAGTTTACTGAAGACACCAAACTGGATTCGGTACATTTTCTTACCAAAAGCAACAGGTTCATCTTGCGGTTTCGCTTCGGTTGTGAGCCGTTCCTCGTTTTGCTTGATTTTTGGAGCTATTTTTTTCGTTTTGTTTCTTTTGAATAGGGCTCTTTTTCGTTTAGAACCTCTTTTATCAGATATTTTTATTTGCTCAGATTTGAAAACTTCAACCACTTTCATATCCGATGGCGTTAAATTAAAGGATAAATATTGGTGGTCAATTTCACTTGGCGACACTTCCTCTACAAAAGTGCTTACTACTGTTGCTGGAGCAACTTTTTTTACTGCAGTTCTATTTCTTGAAAGTTTTTCACAGGCCTGTTTCCAATTAAAAAAGTCATTTTTATAAGGCCCGGCAGCGTATTCATGCGTATAAGTTGTAGTATTTAAAGTTTGATTTTTTTGAGAAAAATTTTCTGGGCTTTTCAGCAAATCAATAATTTTGGAGGACGTAAGTGATTTGTCCACTCTCTGAACCATCGCCCCGTGCTCATCAAAAACCAAGAAGGCAGGAACCGATCGAATCCCAAACTTTTCTTTCCATTCTTTGGCTGCGTGAGAATCAAAGTCTATTTTGTAAGTATTGTACTTGCCATCTACTGCCATGCGCAGACCCTGACTGCGGAAGGTGGTTTCCTCCATCAATTTACAATTCAGGCACCAGCGTGCCGTCACATATACAACAAAAGGTAATTGAGAGGTTATTGCAGTGGTTTTGCACTGATTGTAGGAGGCTTGCCTAAAGCTGATTTGCCCCGTAAGAGAGACGCTAAATGCAACGACTAATAGTAATGTTATGTGTGTTTTTCCCATGTTTACGCTGAATCAAGCATAAATGTAAGACTATACTTTTAATTTTGGTAAAACTTAAAGAGCAAATTATCTATTGAGAATGTTAAAATTATAAAAAAGATATTTGGAACGAAAAAATAAATTCTCATCTGAATTGATTTTTCTTTCAAAAAATAGAGTTTAATTTGAAAATTTCTATTGATGAGAATGGAGTTTAGATGCAAAAAAATGAGGTTTAAAGGTTCTGAAGAAGTCAAATTTTCAATTCATAGCCTTGACTAAAGATTTAAAATTTGAAAAAATCAGGTTCGTATAACTTCTACCCTTGTATTTTCGATAAATATTCCCTTGGCGAGCTTCCAAAGTGATCTTTAAATGCTCGACTGAAACTGTTCGGATTAGAAAATCCTACTCGATAAGCGACTTCCGAAATATTACCCGTGTTTTCAACCAATAATCTTTCCGCTGTTTTTAATCGTATTTGGCGAATTAAAACGGAAGGGGATTCGCCAGTTGCGGCTTTCACTTTTCTAAACAATTGTACCCTACTAATGCGCATTTCGTCCGCAATTTTATCAACAGAAACATCGCCGTCATCCATGCCTTTTTGAATCTTTAATACAAAGCGCTCTACAAATGGATCGACCACTTCTTTTGCAGATTCATCTTGCTTCCATGCTATCTCTAATTTTTGACCTTCAGCAGGAACGCTTTCAATAACCACTCTTGGTTGTCTTTCATTATAGAGAAATTGGAATATGAATCCAACAAGTGAAGCTGAAGCAAGAAATATCCACAACGGATAGTACGCATTTTTCGAATGAGTCGGAAAGTTATTTTGAATATAGGCTTCTTGCAACGCTAAGAGTTCAGGTGTAGCCATTTTATTATCCGTATCTCTGTCTTCTTCAGTCTTTTCATCAAGTAGCCTGAATGCCTCCTCAAATTTATTTTGTCGTTTATATAAATGTCCGATGCAGCTCTTAGTCCAAATAGAAGCACCTGGTTCTTTGACCTGTTCCAAATATTTGAAGGCCTCTGTAGTGAATGAATCTGATTTAGCGACCAAATCGTTTTCATAATAAATCAAGGCGGCTTGAGCGTGCATAATCGGATTTCTTGAGGGCACATATTTTTTTATCAAGTTTATCCCTTCATCAACAACAACTTTAGCCTTTTTCCAATCTTCTTTTTTTAAATATAAATCCGTTTGAAACATTTTACAATAAGCAATATCTCTTTCACTCTCAGCAGCCGTAAAGACGGAATCTGCTTTGAGCATTGCCACCTCAGATTCATCATATTTGTTTTGAAGCATTAGATTTATTCCCAAATTACTATATACGGATCCAATCCGACTTTTCTGTTTCTTCAATTTTTTGCAATGCTCTATGCCCACCTTTAATTCTCTTTCGCTTCGTGCGTAAAGATTCTGATCTGCAAAAACTGCACTACGCACAATATTAGCATTCAAATGTCCGAGCCAACGTGCATCATGCAGGGAATCGGGAGCCCCCTCCAAAAGATTCGCAATGGAATCTACCTCAATTGCTCCTCTAAAAGCTTCAAAGAATTTGTAATCGTATAAGTACTTATAGTTTCTTGTTTCATAATTTTTCAAAATTTGATAAGTCCTCTCGTAATCACTCAAACCTTCTATTGACGATGAAAGGCGAATGGATTCTTCAAAATACTTCATCCCTAGATCATAATCATAGGCACTAATAGCATTTGCAATCTTTCTTAAAAATTTAATTCGATCAATGCCTGTTTGACTGTCAAGTTCTTGTTGTAATTTGAGAATATGAGGCGGCAAATTTGCCGAAAGGCAAAAGGATAGGAATATCATGAGCAAGACTGCCCACATTCTATATAAATGTTGTTTAATCATAGTAGTGGCTTTGGCAATATAGGAGTCACCGAAATCTCTATTTACCAAAAAGAGATTATTTTAAATCAAACTCAATCATGCAAATTCCCTATTTTTTAGCAGGTATTCAAGTTTTCAACCTAAATTCACTACAAGAGGGTAGATCAAATTACCAGAGAAAAAGTGTCTAAATCTTCATCAATCGTTCCGTAAAGATCTGTTGTCCGCTCGTTCCTCTAATCAAATAGGCGCCTTTCGGCAAATTAGACAAATCAATCTCATGGCTTTGTTTGCCTTTACTCAAACGAGTATTTTCCATGATCTGTTTTATTCTTTTTCCACTCATATCATAAAGTTCGAACTGAAGATTTGTAGCGCGTTGAAGGTTTAGGTTAAGGACCAAATTGTCTTTGAAAGGGTTGGGCGCTAAAGTGATTTCGACCTTTCCATCCACCAAATCATATAGGCCAGATAAGCTACTGATGATATATTGCACCGTACTATCACATCCAATTGAACTTGTAAAAACACGTGTAAAAGTTGTATCTCCATTGATGACAACGCCTCCAAAAGTATCGCCGATATTGACTGTTTCCATAATTTCTACCACGGGCGCTTCACCCAATGTCACGACGGTTTCTTCTGAGGTGCTTTGAGCGCCGTTGTTATTGTTGGTCACCACTACTTGATAGTTTCCTTCCTCTGAAACCAAAAGTCCTGGTGTATTTGCACCAGGAATCAGGGCACCATCTTTCATCCAGGTGTAGGAAATGTGCGTAGCTGCAGGCAAATTATAAGCCCCCAGAGTTACTTGTGCATTTTCACAAATAAATACATTGGAGCCATTCGTAATAAAAGCAGTCGGGGCTGGATTATCACTATGAATTTGGAAAATTCTATTGGTAAAAAATCCAGTAAGAAACATCTCGCCAAGATGATTTTCGTTCAAGGTAGTGTATTCAAAACCATCGAATTGACCAAGATCTTTGCTGTTGCCTGCTTTGTCTGTCATGTAAATATTTCCAGTACAAAAATCTGCTACAAAGAAATTGCCGAACAAATCACCATACTCCATTCCGCGATAAGCGACCCCTCCTGAGATAGAGCCACTACAATTGCCCGCTACATGTGCATATTGAAACAACGGATCGATATAATCCATTCCGGGCACACATTCAGAAGTATTGAAAATATCGCTTCCATCTCTACAGCTCCAGCCGTAGTTTTCGCCACCAGCACTTCCTTTCAATTGCAAATTGACTTCTTCCCAATCGTCTTGCCCCACATCAGTAATCCATAAATCACCTGTCCAATTATCAAAATCAAATCGCCAAGGATTTCTAAAACCATAAGCCCAAATTTCTTCTTTTACATTCGCCATTCCTACAAAAGGATTATCAGCAGGAATTGAATAAGATGTTCCATTTGAGATATCTAATCTTAGAATTTTCCCTTGAAAGGTGTTGAGGTTTTGACCTGCCCGATCGGGGTCTCTTTGACCACCACCATCTCCTACCCCAGCGTACAAATATCCATCAGGGCCAAAGGCCAAACCACCACCCACATGATTGCCTCTGGGATGAGGAAAAGAAATTATTTCTACTTCAGAATTTGGGTCTGCTGTTGTATCAGAACTTCTGGTAAAGCGTGAAATCGAAATATTTCCATTAATGGATTTGTTATAATAAATGTAAAAATGACCATTATCCGCATACTCCGGGTGAAAGGCCACGCCCAACAAACCTCGTTCATCACTTGTACCAGAGCGCACCTTAGAAGCTATATCCAAAAATGGCTGCGCAGACCGATTGCCCTCTTTATCTACCAAATAGATTTGCCCAGTTTTCTGAATCGCATACAGATTTTCATTACCTGAATGAGCCAAAGCCATTAGCCAATTATATCCTGACGAAAATTCAGTCAGCCGAATAGATTGCGCAAAAAGATTCGAGGAAAGTAATAGAAAAATTACAACATAAAATTTGTTCATGATGATCTGTTTTTGTGTTCGCAAAAATACTTCTATATATCCGATAATTAGAAAAGAAATTGGTATGAAAAAATCCGTTTGCAAATTTTAAATTACCTGTTAACTTAACACTTAATTTTCATCTGCAACTTTCAACACCAACTTCCCTTTTTTATTTCCATTAAAAAGCTTCATAAAAGTCGAATAAAAATTCTCGATTCCTTCGTCGATATGCTCTTTTGATTTGAGTTTGCCCTCCGCCATCCATTGGCCCATTTGCCGGCCAGCCTCACCATATCTCGATGCGTAATTCATCACAATGAATCCCTCCATTTTTGCACTATTGATAAGCAATGAAAGATAATTGGAAGGGCCTTGTGGCAGTTGAGTCGCATTATATTGTGAAATCGCTCCACACAATGCTACCCTACCAAATTTCCTTAAACGCCCCAATGCGGCATTCAAAATTTCACCACCTACATTATCAAAATAAACATCAATTCCTTTCGGAGCGTATTCTTTGAGTTTTGCTTTTACGTTTTCATTTTTGTAATCAATACAACTATCAAAACCCAGTTCATTTATCACGTACGCGCATTTCTCTGCTCCGCCCGCAATTCCAATCACATGACATCCTTTTATTTTAGCAATCTGACCCGCCACACTTCCTACTGCTCCCGCTGCTCCTGAAATCAAAACCACTTCGCCTTCTTTAATTTCTCCAACGTCCAATATTCCAAAATAGGCCGTCATTCCCGGCATTCCGAGTGTACCCGTATATACCGGAAGTGGCACTAAATTTTTATCCACTTTATGATAAGTCATTCCATCTGTAACTGCATATTGCTGCACACCTCCCCAACCATAAACATAGTCGCCTACATCAAATTTTGGATTGTTTGATTCAATGACTTTTCCAGCAGCACCAGCGCGCATCACTTCACCAATTTGCACAGGTGGTATGTAAGATTTTTGATCATTCATCCAACCACGCATGGCAGGATCAAGAGAAACATAATATTGCTCCACCACGATTTCACCTTCTCCAGCACTTGGAATTTCTGATTCAATCAGCTCCCAAGTATTAGCATCAGGTTCGCCAAAAGGCCTGTTCTTTAAAATTAGTTGTTTATTCATTTCAAGTTATTTTAGTACGAAGGAATCAAATGATTCACAGATTATCAATTCTTTAGTCAAAACATATTGACATTTTAATTGGAAATGCCAATGAGTTATATAAATGCCACGAATGCACGAATAATATTTAATAATGCCAATCAGAGGTTGAGAAATAGCTTCTATCAGCCTTGCAAGGGTAACGCGTATCAAATTCATAGCACCAAGCTTTAGCTTGGTGCAAAAAAGGTAGCAATAAGTGGCTTTAGCCGAACATTCCTTACATTAAAATTCAACTCCCGATTAGCATTTATAGTTTTTATTCGTGCATTCGCGGCAAAAAAAATTTGGGAAGAATAACTCAAGCCCTAATTCGAATTTTTGTACTTTTAAAAATCGCATACTCAATAAAGTTCATCATGCTACCTAACCTACCTATTCATATCACACTTGTTTTCATCGCTACTACCTTTGCAGGAATTGGCATATTCTATTGGATTTTACAAAATGCTCAACCAAAAATTCTCGATCCTAAAAAGACGACCATTGGGCTTATTCTTTGGTTATTTTTCCAAGCCATGATTGCCTATTTTGGGTTTTATTATCAATCTCCAGTTGCTCAAATGCAGTTCTTTCCACTATTGTTGCCACCAGTCTTTGGGTTGATATTTTGGTTATTTCTATCAAAAAAAGGGAGAACTGTTATTGATAGCATTCCTTTGTATCAGCTCACCTTTTTCAATTTGGTTAGAATACCCGTTGAGGTCGTTTTATTTTGGTTATTTCTGGACAAAGCAGTGCCAGAAGTCATGACTTTTACAGGAAGGAATTATGATATTATCGGAGGACTTACGTGTGCATTTATTGCCTACTTCGGTTATCATCAAAAGAAAATCGGTCGGACTGGTTTGCTGGTTTGGAACTTCGCAATGTTCGCCTTGATACTCAATATTATTTTTCATGGTGTACTCTCTGCCCCTACCCCATTTCAGCAATTTGGATTTGAAGCACCCAATATCGCTTTGCTGCACTACCCTTTTGTTTGGTTGGTATCCTTTTTAGCGCCAATGGTTTTGTTGGGGCATTTGATTCAGATAAGGCAGTTGTTAAGAAACAACGTAGTTTATGGAGTCTAAAAAACAGGTATTTTACGACTTAATGTGAATAAAGAGTTGGTTTTTCATAGCACCTTGCTTTAGCAAGATGATTATTTAAAAAAAATAGGTGGCTTTAGCCGAAAACAAAAACGAATGTTCGGCTAAAACCACTTATTACTATCTTTTTACACCAAGCTAAAGCATAGTGCTATAAATATGCTATTTATGCGCCCATACAAGGATAAAAACAATATTTTAACTCCCGATTCGAATATTTAAATAGTTAATAAAAAACTATTTATCCCTACTTATGTGTTGAAGCAATTAGTAATCGTACTTTTGCGGCAAAATTCGAGAAAATGATAACAGTTAGTGATTTAACGCTTCAATTTGGAAAACGCGTATTGTTTGACGAGGCCAATGTCTTTTTTGGTCACGGCAATTGTTATGGCGTAATCGGTGCCAATGGAGCTGGAAAATCTACTTTTCTAAAAATACTCTCTGGCGAAAAAGAGGCCAACAAAGGCCACGTAAGCTTAGAGCCTGGAAAACGAATGGCGGTTCTAAAACAGGATCACTTCGAATATGATGAGGTGAGAGTGATTGATACCGTCATGATGGGGCACCCAAAATTGTGGAGCATCATGAAGGAGAAAGATGCAATTTATGCGAAGGCAGACTTTTCGGATGAGGATGGGGTAAAAGCAGCGGAGTTGGAAGGCGAATTTGCAGAAATGGACGGATGGAATGCGGAGCCAGATGCAGCAGCGCTTTTGAGTGGTATCGGTATCAAAGAATCTTTCCATGATAAATTGTTGAAGGAACTTGACGGAACGCAGAAGGTACGGGTGCTTTTAGCACAAGCACTTTTTGGCGACCCTGATGTATTGGTACTCGATGAGCCTACCAATGATTTGGATATTGAAACCGTAAATTGGCTGGAGGACTTTTTATTGGATTTTAAAAACACGGTGATTGTTGTTTCTCACGACAGACACTTTTTGGATACGGTTTGTACGCACATTGTCGATATCGACTTTTCTAAAATCAATGTCTTTACGGGTAACTACTCCTTCTGGTATCATTCTTCTCAATTGGCATTGAAACAAAAATTAGCACAAAACAAAAAGACGGAAGAGAAGCGAGCAGAGATGCAAGCCTTCATCGACCGATTTAGTGCCAATGCTTCTAAATCCAAACAAGCGACTTCTCGTCGTAAGATGTTAGAAAAATTGAATGTGGAAGACATTAAACCTTCTTCAAGAAAGTATCCAGGAATCATTTTCGCCTCTGAGCGACCAGCCGGTGACCAGATGCTTTCTGTTGAAAAATTGAACTACAGTGTCAACGGCGAACCACTTTTGGTCAACGTTGACTTTGCTATAAATAAAGGTGAAAAAATAACTGTCATCTCTAAAAATGGATTGGCGACCACTGCATTCTATGAAATTTTAAATGGTGAAATACAACCCGACTCAGGGTCATTTGAATTTGGGCAAACAATAACATCGTCTTATTTGCCAATTGATAATGAGAAATTTTTTAGTGACAACCCGATGAGTTTGATGGATTGGTTGCGCCAGTTTTCTGAAAACAAAGACGAGCAATACATCCGTGGCTTTTTGGGTAAAATGCTTTTCTCTGGAGACGAAGTTCATAAAATGTCTAATGTACTTTCGGGAGGAGAAAAAGTGCGATGTATGGTTTCGCGCATGATGCTCAAGCAAGGCAACTTACTCATGGCCAACGAACCGACCAATCACCTTGATTTGGAAAGTATTACTGCCTTCAATAATGCCTTGATTAATTTTGAAGGTACTATCATTTTCACTTCTCATGATCATCAGTTCACTCAAACTGTTGCCAATCGAATCATCGAATTGACTCCGAGCGGCATCATCGATAGTTTGAAAACGTTGGATGAATATCTCGCTGATGAAAAAATCAAAGCGCAGCGGGTGGAGATGTATGGAGGCGTAATGGCGTAGTTTTTTTTTTGAACCATATAAGACATATAAGAGCATATAAGTTTACTATTCTTAAATGTCCTTATGTGCCTTATATGGTTTCATAAACTATTCGTGCATTTGCATCTATTCTACATTCAGTTTTTCATAAGTTGGACTCGTTGAAATTCATTTTTCGAATTGGAAATTTTTGCCATCAAAATTCCTTGAGGTAAATTTTGAGCGTCAATCGTTTTGATATTTTCGCCAAGTTCTAATTCAATAATGGAGGTATTCAAAGTTCTTCCCAATAAATCAAAGATTTGAATTTTACCATTCCCCTCCTCTTTTGATTGAATTCTAAAATTCAATTCGTTACTAAATGGATTCGGGTAAGCAATTACATCAAATTGCGAATTTGGAGACGAAGCACTTCTACCCCAAATACTTGGCGGAGCTTCTCCAATTTCTAAAACCGCTTCATCATCTTCGGAAATGTTACAGCAAGAACCATTGTTAGGTTCTGAATCTAAATCAGGTTCACTTGCCTCAATCACCTGCGCAAAACAATTAAATGGCTTTTCACTTTTTCTAAAATAATTTAAAGT
>CALDSS010000160.1 GCA_937924495.1 uncultured Saprospiraceae bacterium | reverse complement strand
ATCTTAGCACCATCATCGTATGAAATGGTGATTGGATATTGGTAAGAATATTCTTCTTTAGCATCAGGATGATTTTCATACCAAGCTTTTACTGCATCCCAATCTCCTTCTGCGGCAATTGATTGAGTAGTCCCATCAGGCAATACAATTGTAACAGGAAGGACGATTTCAAAACAATCCTCTTTATCATATTCACCTTCTTTGTCATCATCCCAATCTCCTTCCTTATCATCGTCGAAGCAATCTTTGCCATATTCATCCATTTCTTTTTCTGAGTTGACGGTAACCGTTGCTCCTTCAATCAAAAGGTCGAGTGGATATTGAAAAGAAAATTCTTCCCCTTTTTTATTATCCCATTTCTTTACAAATTCCCAATCTGCTTCTTGACTTATTGTTTCTGTCGAACCATCAGGCATATTGATATTAAGTGGATACACCAGTTCAAAACAATCATTTTCGCCAGAGCGATCCGCAAGCGATGCAATCATGCTTTGTGAATCGAGGTCAATTTCATTTGATTTTTGACAAGCCGTAAAAACGACTACCAAAGACATCAAAAGGATATAGCTGAGTTTTTTCATCTTTTAAATTTTTACAAAAATATCGAAAATTAAGTTTAGAAGCGATAGATGAGCCTTAGGTTTTTATTGATTCTGTTAAATCCTTACCTTACGCCCAACCTAATTTCATACTTCATGACTTCTGAGAAAGCCAAAACAGCGCTCAAAAAATATTTTGGATACGATGAATTTCGACCTTTACAGGAAGAAATTATTCAGTCCGTTTATGACGGAAAAGATACGGTCGTGATTATGCCAACGGGTGGTGGAAAATCCGTCTGTTTTCAAATACCGGCCGTAACGATGGAGGGCACGGCATTGGTCGTTTCTCCGCTCATCGCTTTGATGAAAGATCAGGTCGAAAGTATGCGAGCCATTGGTGTCAAAGCTTCATTTTTAAATAGTTCTATTTCCTCAAAAGAGCAATTTGAAATTGAAGGACAATTCAAAGATGGCACCTTGGATTTGCTTTATGTTTCTCCTGAAAAATTAGCATCGCAAGATTTTCAATCCGTTTTGGGTGCAGCCAAAATCAGTTTGTTTGCCATTGATGAAGCGCATTGTATTTCTTCATGGGGTCATAATTTTAGACCTGAGTATCGACAACTCAAGTTATTAAAAACGAAATTTCCAAACATACCCGTCATTGCCTTGACGGCAACCGCTGATAAGGTGACGCGAAAAGATATTGGCGACCAATTGAATTTGGTTGAACCAAAATTATTTCTTGCTTCTTTTGATAGACCCAACCTCAAACTCGAAGTTCGCCCTGGCCGAAAACGGTGGGAACAAATTGTAAATTTCGTAGCCAATCATCGAGATGAAGCAGGTATCATTTACTGCATGAGCAGAAAGAATTGTGAGTCGCTTGCCGCGAAATTACAAGCGAAAGGACTCAATGCTGATTTTTATCATGCGGGTATGTCTTCCGACCAAAGGAATAAAACGCAAGAGGCATTTATCAATGATCAAATCGATATTATTTGTGCCACTGTCGCTTTTGGAATGGGCATTGACAAGTCAAATATTCGCTGGGTAATTCATTATAACTTGCCGAAGAACATCGAAAATTTCTACCAAGAAATTGGACGTGCTGGAAGGGATGGCGCAGCAGCAGACACGATGCTTTTTTATAGCTATGCCGACATCATGTTTTTAAAAACATTGATTGATCAAGATGGAGCCAATGGCCGAGAGCTCATGCAAAGCAAACTCGACCGTTTGCAACAATATGCTACTTCACCGGTCTGTCGCCGGAAAACGCTTTTGAGTTATTTCGGTGAATATTTGGCAGACAACTGCGGTAATTGTGATGTCTGTGATTTGCCCCCAACTTCGATTGACGGAACGGAGTTGGCACAAATGGCTTTGTCGGCAGTTTATCGAGTGAAAGGGCAAGCCAATTCAGAATTGCTTATCAACATCCTCCGTGGTTCTCAACGAAAAGATATTCTCGAAAGCGGTTTTCAAAATATAAAAACTTATGGTGTGGGCCGCGCTTATACTTACCTCGATTGGCGTGCCTACATCGAACAATTGACTCAACAAGGATTCTTGGAAATTGCGTTGGACGACGGCTATAAACTCAAACTCACGCAAGCAAGTCAAGATGTACTTTTCAAAGATTTGAAAGTAAAGTTGGTCAAACCCGCGAGTATCAAAGAACGTGAAGAAATTGCAGAGGCAAGCGCGGTTACCAAGCAGTCACAATCTGAAACTTTCAAGTGGGACAAAGACTTGTTCAAACGACTCAAAGACCTGCGTTTACGATTGGCGAAGGAAGCAGGCATGCCTCCTTACATTATTTTTGGAGACAAATCACTACAAGAAATGGCCGCTGCCAAACCCATTACTCGCGAACAGTTTTTGACTATCACCGGAGTTGGAGAGCGCAAGGCAGATCAATTTAGTTTTGATTTTTTGAATGTCATAAAAGCCTACGGTCAAGAAAAAGGAATTGCTGATGCTGATATGTTCAAACCCATGCTCCGTGCTTCAGTAAAACCTAAGAAGTCGAAAGTTCCAAAATCTGCCAAAGTTCCCACGAGACAAATGACGTTGGAGTTTTACAACAAAGGCCTCAGCCTCATAGAAATTGCCCGCGAACGTGGTCTCAAAAAAAGCACCCTCATCGATCATTTACTATATTATCATCGTGATGGTTTGGAGATTGATTTTGAATCAATGGTTGACTATGATGAGGAATTATTAAAAAAGATAAAAGACCTCGTGTATCAGCAAGAAGACTCGCCTCCGAAGATGAAACCTGTTTTTGCAGGTCTTGACGAGCGCGTTTCTTACGATGAGATAAAATTGTATTTCGCCATTTTAGAAACGCGAGGAGAGATATGATAAAATTTTTAGAAAATGAACGAAGAGACGCGGTGCCGCAGAGTATATTTTCTTTGCGCCTTTGCGCCTTTGCGTTCATCAAATTTGTTCAGCAATGAGCACTCCCGCCAAAATATTACTCTTCGGCGAGTTCACGACCATCAACGGCGGTGATGCTTTGGCGATGCCTTTGGAGCTATTTCATGGGCAATGGAAAAAAGGGAACGATTCAAAGTTACAGCGCGACCTATCCCAGTTTTTTACTTTTCTGAAAAAGTTGAATTCCACTTTCGTGGAAACGGAACGGTTGCAAAAAGACTTGGACAGTGGATGGTATTTTGACTCTAATATTCCAGAAGGATATGGCGTGGGTAGTTCAGGTGCCTTGATTGCTGCGACCTTGAAAAAGTATGGCGATACTGCTTTTTTAAATGCGCTTCCCTTGCCTGAGCTAAAAAAAATAGTCGCTGAAATTGAAGGCTACTTCCACGGTGCTTCGAGTGGAACAGACCCTTTGGTTTGCTACCTAAAGAAAACAATTTTAATAAAAGGAAGAGGCGAAATCATCACTTTAGAAAACTGGAAAAAGCCAACTACTGATTATCAACTTTTCTTACTCGACACCAATCATCCGCGCAAAGCAGAACCACTCATCCAGTGGTTTTTAAAACAAAATGAAAAAGCTGATTTTCAACAAAATATTCTTCCTCAATTGCTTGCCGTCAATAAACAAGCAATTGATGCTTTTTTGCTGAATGATTATGAAAATTTATGGCAGGTGATGTCCAAAATGAGCCAATTACAATTTGATCATTTGCCTGGTTTGATTCCTGATTTTTTGCAGGAGGTGTGGCAGCAAGGATTAGATTCCGACCTTTTTAAATTGAAAATTTGTGGCGCTGGGGGAGGTGGGTTTATGATTGGGATGACGAGGGATTGGAAAGCGTTGAAAAACGAGGTTGATTTTGATGTTTACGAAATTTAAGTCTCATCTCAGGCGTTGATTTTCTGTCAACCCTTTTTATGAAAAAGTTTTTTAGAAATATAGCGATTCTATTTGCTCCTGTGTTATTCATGATCCTCGTGAATGAAACTGCTAATCCACCAACGAAATCTTCAATGGAAAAATGCTCCTGGGAATGCCACCAAAACACCAATCACTGCAAAACAAATCACGTCAAATTTTTAAAACCCTATTTTAAACAAACGGATTCGTTCTACTTCGGCATTATCAATTCTTTTCATAAAACAGGGAAATATCGGTTAATGAATGTGTTGGTTTTAGGCTTCCTAATTCCAATACTGATTTATTGGTTATTGATAAAGGTAATTGATTTAGAAATCAAAACTCGAAAGCTAAAATGAAGGAAATTATCGATTTTGCGTATCGCTACTGCACAGATTTCATTATCAACCTGGCTAATCTTTTTGGGCTTTCTTACTATGAAGTGAATTTTCTAATTTTTTGTGTTTTGTATCCCTTGCTTTTGGGTGGGTTGTTGATTTTACTATTGGTGGCACGACTCAAAAGTCGTCCCACCAATTAGGATTGCTCGAATTGGTGAGACAAGACTCTAAATTAATTTCAGCTTTTTAACTAAAAAAGAAATAAGGCATGCGTAACTCGTGCCACCAAAGTGCACAAAAAAAGCCGCTGAAAAATCAGCGGCTTTGAAGTAAAACTAAATTGATTAACCAAATCAATTCGTTAAAATATAGTCAGTATTTCTAATCCTATAAAATATTAAGGCTATTTCTTAAAGTAGAACTAAACAAGAGATAGACCTTCTTGGAGTCATGTACTCTGATTCGTTCTTGCTGCACGCGCTCGGCAGACGATTTTTTTATTTTTTTGTACAAATTCAAATAGTACTTGTAAGCAAGGTAAACGCCCAGTCGAGCGCCTTTCGGCAAATTTTGGATACCAATATAAGCATGGTCAAAATCCTTTTTGATGTCAAGCTCAATCTGATCCTTCTCTGCTTCCGTAAATTTTGAAAAATCAATACCTGGGAAATACACCCGTCCTCTATCATCAAAATCACTACGCATATCACGCAAGAAATTTATCTTTTGGAAGGCTGCTCCGAGGCTTCGGGCATAGTCTTTCAAACTGTCGTATTGGGCTGCGTCTCCTTCACAAAATACCCGCAAACACATCAACCCAACCACCTCGGCTGAGCCATAGATATATTTTTCATAAAGCGATTGCTCATAATCGTGATGCTCCAGATCCATCTCCATACTCACTAAAAACGCTTCAATGAGTTCTCGCTCAATATTGTACTTCCGCACTACCGCTTGGAAACTATGCAATACGGGATTCAAACTAATGCCCTCGTCAATTGAACGATAAGTATCTGCTCTGAATCGCTCCAATAACGCTCGCTTGTCCTGATCATGGAAGGTATCCACAATCTCATCCGCAAAACGAACAAAGCCATAAATTGCATAAATCGGATTACGAAATCGCTCTTCAAAAACCCGAATGCCCATCGAAAAGGACGTGCTGTAACGCTTGGTGATGTGCGCACTGCACTCTACACATACGTCATCAAATAATTGCATCATAGTAAAGGACGGTTGACGATAGACGAAAGACGGCCGCTTCGCTGACGGAACAAAGCGACCTTTGGTCGCGCTTTTATCCGTCAGCCGTCAGCGAAGCGGCCGTAAGCCGTCCACCGTTTAAGTGAAATATTTCTGAATCTCCGTTGCTACAACCTGCCCCGAAATCAGCGAGGGCGGCACCCCTGGTCCAGGAGTGGTCAATTGACCAGCGTAAAAGAGATTTTCGATTTTTTTGCTTTTCATTTTTGGTTTTAAAAAGGCCGTTTGCAAAAGTGTATTGGCCAATCCATAGGCATTTCCACGAAACGCATGATAATCTTTCTTGAAATCAGCGTGCGCATACGATCTTTTATAAATCACATGTTCTCGAATAGATTGCCCTGTGTGTTGCTCCAATCGCTTCATCACTATTTCATAATATTTCTCACGCAACTGCTCAGTGTCTTCCAAGTCAGGCGCTAAAGGTATAAGAACAAAAACATTTTCCTTTCCCTTTGGCGCTACTGATGGATCCGTTACCGAAGGAGCACAAACGTAAAATAGAGGTTTAGATGGCCACTTCGGATCTTCATAAATTTCATGAGCATGTAGGTCAAAATCTTCATCAAAAAATAAATTATGATGATGAAGGCCTTCCAATTTTTTATCCACTCCGAGGTAGAACAAAAGACTTGAAGGTGCCATCGTTCGCTTTGACCAATAATCCTCTTTATATCTGCGGTGTTGGGGTTCTAAAATCTTTTGTTCGATGTGATGATAATCTGCAGCTCCGACGATGGCATCACAAGTGTATTCATTTTTATCCGTAATCACGCGAGTTGCATGACCATTTGGTACATAAACTTGCTTTACCTCCTCTCCCAGAATGATTTCGACGCCCAATTCTTCGGCCAACGAAACCATACCTTCCACTATTTTATGCATACCACCCATCGGATACCAAGTGCCAAGGGAGAGATCTGCATAATTCATCAAACTGTACATGGCAGGAGTGTTGCCCGGTGTTGCACCCAAAAAAAGCACTGGAAATTCCAGTAGTTTTATCAGCTTTTCATTTTTGAAAAGGTCGCGAACATGCTTGGACATCGAGGTCAACATTTGCAAACGGAACATGCTTTTCAATACGCGCACATCTGCAAACTCCATAATAGAATGGCTGGGCTTGAAAACAAACTCATTCATTCCTACCTCATATTTATATTTCGCTTCCGCGAGAAAATGTCGGAGATTTTTGGCGCTGCCTGGTTCTAAACTTTCAAACATGGCTTCCAAATCCTTCATTTGGGCAGGCACTTCCATGATGTCATCCTTTCCGAAATAAATTTGATAAGAAGGATCCAATCTTTTCAAATCATAATAGTCCGACGTCTTTTTGCCAAACCTTTCAAAGTAATTGTCAAATACATCAGGCATCCAATACCAACTCGGCCCCATATCGAAAGTGAAACCTTCTGCCTCAAACTTTCGAGCACGCCCACCTGCAACCGTATTTTTTTCCAGTACAGTAACTTGATGACCTTGCTGCGCTAAACTCGCTGCCGCTGCTAATCCAGAGAAACCTGCACCAATAATGATTACTTTTTTTGCCAATTTTTTGCTGTTTTGAGTAGGTGAAACAGGTTGACTTATTTTTTGTTTAATGTTTCTTATTAAAAGTTAAACAAAAATAATTTTTGATAATAATATGAAATGAAGGTACGGTTTGGATTTTTTGAAGAGCAATTTTCTTATTTAAACTTTACTTATCATTAATTCATCGAAAAACTCCATCCCGCAAAAACTCAATACCTTAGCGGTTGTTTTATGTTTTCATTAAAGAGAAAAAATGGCTCGACGAAATAGACCAGAAGTTTTAGAAGAAGATAAGAATCGGAAAATGAACAAGGAATCTCTCGGAGAAGCCTTAAAAATTTTCGAATTCGTAAGACCCTATCGTTGGTCGTTGATAGGTGGATTGATTTTGCTTTTTGTAAGCAGTATGGTCTTCATGCTTTTTCCTTTTTTAATTGGAAAAATGATGGACATCGCCGAGGGCAAAAGTTTCTATGACTTTAGTCTCAACGATATTTTTTGGCTGATGGGATTGGTATTGCTTGCACAAGGAGTGGTTTCCTATTTTCGAGTTTTATTATTTGCTCGCTTGAGCGAAAAAGGAATTGCCGACCTCCGCGT
>CALDSS010000159.1 GCA_937924495.1 uncultured Saprospiraceae bacterium | reverse complement strand
TTGAAACCATAAACCCCACAGCTAATACCCACCGCCAATGAGGCAAACATGAACATCATATTGCGCGGATGCCGAAGCGTCGTTCTAAAGCGAATGATGGCCAATGCCCCCAACATGCCAAGCCCACGGGCGAGGCTATCGCCTATCGCCTGCATCACCGTAGCAGAAACAAGAGAGGCTAAGACCAATGCTTGTAAATAATTTTTGGAGACAACAATATTTCGAGTGGACTTTTCATAAGTGAACGCCAAAAGCGTCGATAGCAAAAAGGCCATCAGCATGGTATATACCACCGTCGAAATAGATGGGTTGTCTGTGTTGGCTTGAAGTAGTGAAAAATCCAAAGTCTTTGTTTAATTAATGGTTTGTTTGTTGATACGTTCCTATTGGTTAGTAGGGTTGGGTTATGGTTGTAGGGGCAAAGATGAGATTATTTGGATTCCTTTTGAATTATTTTTTGGTTTAATGTGTGAATGTTAGAAGTAGGGCAGAGAAAAGGTTGTTAAGGTGAGAGCGACTTTTCTCTCTCCATGATTATTTGTTTTTTCGTTTATCAAGTATCCTTTTGATTGATTCATCTTTATGATAATGTATAAGAAAACTTAATCCGTCCTCGGTCAGCAAAGCGGCCGTCAACTGTAGGCCGTTTTCATCGCCCTATATGCACCAACAAAACTGAAATATCCGCAGGAGAAACCCCACTAATCCGACTCGCTTGACCAATCGTTTTGGGCTGCACTGTGGCTAACTTTTCTCTGGCTTCCGCCGAAAGGGATTTGATTTGTCCATAGTCGAAACCTTTGGTGAGTTTCACTTCTTCGAGGCGATTCATTTTTTCGACCATTTCTTGCTCGCGTTTGAGGTAGCCTTCATACTTCATGTTGACCTCAGCCATCCCAACGTGGTCTTTTTGATAAGCAATAAGAAATTGATCTACTTCTGGCAAAATAGCACGCAAACTATCCAAGGTCACATGTGGCCGCATGAGCACAGAGTGCAATTTCACTTTTTGCCGTAAGGCTGCTGAATTGATGGATGATAAAAATCCATTCACTTGATCTGGAGCAACACTATAATTTCTGATAAATTTCTCAACCGCTTTGCTGCTTTCTATTTTATGGTTCACTTTTTCCATGCGCTCATCTGAGCCACGGATGCCCATTTTTTGAGCAATTGGGGTCAAGCGCAAATCTGCATTGTCTTGACGCAACAATACACGATACTCCGCTCGCGATGTGAACATTCGATAAGGCTCTTTAGTGCCTTTATTTACCAAGTCATCAATCAATACACCAATGTAGGCATCGGAGCGCTTGAGCACTAACGGCTCTTCTTCCTTGACTGCTTGATGCGCGTTGAGACCTGCCATCAAACCCTGACAAGCAGCCTCTTCATAACCCGTCGTTCCATTGATCTGACCTGCAAAAAATAGATTTTTAACCAATTTGGTTTCCAAAGAAACTTCCAATTGAGTAGGCGGAAAAAAGTCATATTCAATCGCATAGCCTGGACGGAACATTTTCATGTTTTCAAAACCAGGTACTTTGCGGAGAGCATTGTATTGTACGTCCTCTGGTAGGGAAGAAGAAAAGCCATTCACATAGATTTCGCAGGTATCCCATCCTTCTGGTTCTACAAATAATTGATGCCGATCGCGATCTGCAAAACGGTCAATTTTATCTTCGATACTTGGACAATAACGCGGCCCCAGTCCACGGATTCGACCATTGAACATTGGAGAGCGATCAAAACCTTCTTTCAAGGTTTCATGCACTTCTTTGCTCGTGTAGGTGATGTGACAAGGGATTTGCTTTTTGAGTTCAGGTGTATTGGTGTAGGAAAATTTACTTGGCGCTTCATCTCCGTGTTGAACTTCCATTTTGGAGTAATCCAACGACCGACCGTCGATACGTGGTGGCGTCCCCGTTTTCATTCTACCTGACTCAAAACCCAATTCTATCAATTGCTCTGTGATTCCTGTTGCGGCACGTTCTCCAGCACGACCTCCTCCAAATTGTTTTTCCCCAATATGAATCAAACCATTGAGGAAAGTACCATTCGTCAGTACCACAGATTCGCTTTCAATTTCTAAACCAATACCTGTATAAACACCTCTTGCGCGTCCATCCTTCACAAGGATACCTTTGACCATTTCTTGCCAAAAGTCAATATTCGGGTGCTCCTCCAACATTTTGCGCCACTTGGCAGCAAACATCATACGATCACTCTGTGCCCGAGGACTCCACATAGCAGGGCCTTTCGACAAATTGAGCATTCGAAATTGAACCATCGTATGATCCGTTACAATGCCTGAGTAACCACCCAACGCATCTACTTCACGAACAATTTGCCCTTTTGCCACGCCGCCCATTGCTGGGTTGCAAGACATTTGAGCGATGGTGTTCATATTCATCGTTGCTAACAATACTTTGGAACCGAGATTAGCTGCTGCTACTGCTGCTTCACAGCCAGCATGCCCTGCTCCTACCACTATGACATCGTATTTTGGAAACATGTCTCCTTTTTAATCAAAATGAATTTCAAAATCAAAAAGTTCAATTTTGAAGGAGCAAAATTACGTATTTGTTTAGGAAAGCAAGTGCGTATTGAACTTTAAACTTTAATAGTTTGAGAAATGTGCTTTTTTACTTTATCAATTTTCCACCCAGCATTTTGATTCGAGCATTTTTTGGAAAGTTCTTAATGGCTATTTCATAGCTGTCTTTTGCTTTTTCCCAGTTTTCATTTCTGATGTAAAATCGAATTAAAGTTTCGTGTGTTTCTGCCAGTCCCCATGATGGTAAATAGGCGTTTTCGTTTGGTTGAGGATTTAGGTCAAGTGCTTTTAGAAGATACTCTTCTGCCTTATCACCTCCGCCATATTCTTTAGGTAAAAAACAATCTCTTTGACCTTTGGCGAGCCAGACTCTCAAATTTTCGGCGTTTATTGATTCAGCTTTTTCAAGATTTTCATTTATTGAATTTCCAATGAATAAAGTGTTCAAACCTTTAAATTGTACAGAAAATATCTGAGCCATGGCCAATAGTGCATAATCCTCTTCGTTTTTGTTTTCCATTCCCTCTATTCGTTTTTCCAATTGATTGATAGTCTTTTTTGACGCTTCTTGATTGCCGCTTCGGAATTGGACGATGGCTCTGTAATAATCAAGATACCCTAACCAATATCGTAGGATGTTTTGTGGCTTTTTTTCGTATGCTTTTTTTAAGGTATCGCCAATTTTATCAAGTGATTGAGTACTTTTTGTAAATACCGCCCCAATAAATACCTTCTCTATTTTTCTTTGAATATTTTCTAAAACAGGATCTGCTGGATTGTTTTCGAGTTGTTGCGTATATGAAATTGGAGGTGATTTTTTCTCTAAAACTGAATTAGAGCAAGCCGCCAATGCCAAAATAATGAAAATCGAAATCAGTCGCATAAGAATTTTTATTTTAGGATACGATGCCTTTCTATTTTAAGTTGGCTTATTTTTCCAAGTTCTATATTTTCGAAGGAAAAATACCAACAGAACGATAAACGCTAATTGAGCTACCATCTGGAGTTGAATAGAGGTTTTTTAGGTCAATGAGCAATTGTAAAAGTTTCATCTCTTTTCAAAGATAAAAACTTGTAAAAGAATACCTTTGCTTTATGAATACGATTGAAATACGCACCACTCAAAATGTCATGATTGACTATGAATTGGCCAATCTTCGTGAGCGGTTAGTGGCGTATTTTCTCGATTTGGCGGTCTATTTAGCAGTAATTTGTATGCTGTCTGTAATTTTTATTTTTGTATTGGGTGATGTTTTTATTGGTAATATAGGAGCGTGGTTTTTTATTTTTCTGGGCTTCTTTGCTGTTGCGATTTGGATTTTATATCATCTCTTTATGGAGGTTTTTAATCGAGGACAGACGCTTGGCAAAAAGGTGATGTCTATTCAGGTAGTCCGAGCAGATGGAAGAGAACCAGCCTTTGCTGATCATCTTTTGCGTTCCATTTTTATGATAATTGATAGCATGTTGTCGATGGGCGTGGTCGCTGCGGTATTGATAGTTTCATCTGAAAAAAAACAACGCTTTGGTGATATGGCGGCGAATACCACGGTAGTTCGCAGAAAATTACGTTCAAAATTTCTACTGCAAGACATTCTAAAAATTCAAAAAATAGAGGATTACGAACCGACCTACCCGGGAGTGAAACAATTGAGTGAGCAGGATTTGTTATTGGTGAAGAATACGGTTACTCGTTATGAGGAATATAGAAATGATGCACATAAAGAAGCGTTAATATTATTGGTAGATAGATTGACCAAAGTTCTGGATCTACCTTCCAAACCAGACAAGCCAATTGAATTTTTGAAAACATTAATTAGAGACTATATCGTTTTGACACGTTAGAAATGGGAAGAAGAAAAAGACAAAAACCATTTTACAAAGATCTAGAGATCACGGGCATTGCAGACAAAGGAAAAGGCTTCGGGCGCAATGAAGATGGTAAGATCATTTTTGTAAAAAAAGTAGCAGTAGGCGATGTGGTATCGGCTCAAGTAATTAAAAAAAGAAAGGATTACTCCGAGGCTATTCTTAAAGAAATTCAATCTCCATCACCAGATAGAATTGAGCCATTTTGCAAACATTATGGAAGTTGTGGTGGATGCCAATTTCAGCATGTTGGATACGAAGCGCAGAAGCGATACAAGGCTACTTTGGTAGAAGATGCAATGCGTAGAATTGCCAAAGTGCCTATCGGAGAAATTTCTCCCATCATTGGCTGTGAGCAGGAAAAATATTATCGAAATAAACTGGAATTTTCCTTTTCGTGTAAACGTTGGTTGACTGCCGATGAAATCAATACGGATGCGACCAATGAGGAAGATGTGGTGGGTTTTCATCCGCCAGGTGCGTTTGATAAAGTGGTAGATGTCGAGCATTGCTATCTGCAAAATGATCCTTCGAATGAAATCCGAGACACGGTGAAAGCCATTGCGATAGAGCAAAATTTGCCTTTTTGGGAAGCTCGGAAAAGTGTTGGTTTTATCCGACAGATAATGATCCGCACTACCTCAACGGGCGATACGATGGTCATTTTGGGTGTTCATGATGAGGATGAGCGGTTGGAAAATTTATTGGCTGCGATTGTAGAAAGACTTCCTTCCATTACTTCACTTTATTACTGTATCAATCAGAAAGTGAATGATTTTATGTTGGATTTGGAAATGAAGTTGCATCATGGCGAGCCACAGATTACGGAGCAGTTGGGTCATGTGAAATTTAAAATTGGCCCAAAGTCCTTTTTTCAGACCAACAGTTCACAAGCAAAAGTTCTTTACGATGTGGTAGCAGACTTTGCTGGTTTGAAAGGAGAGGAGAATGTATATGATCTTTATACGGGGCTTGGAAGTATCGCCCAGTATGTGGCACATCGCTGCAAAAAGGTAACGGGTATTGAGGAAATTGCGGCGGCCATTGAAGATGCGAAGAAGAATGCAAAACTCAATGAGATTGAAAATTGTACCTTCTATGCTGGTGATGTAAAAGATATTTTGACAGAGGAATTTATTGAAAAGCACGAAAAACCAGACCTAATTATCACCGATCCGCCACGTGCTGGTATGTCAAAAGAAGTAGTTGCTACTTTGTTGCAATCTGAAACACCCCGAATCGTTTACGTGAGTTGCAATCCAGCCACACAGGCACGTGATTTACAATTATTACACGAAAAGTATGATATCGAAAAGGTGCAGCCAGTAGATATGTTTCCGCACACACACCATATAGAATCAGTTGCTTTATTAAATTTGCGCCATGGAAAAGAAGAAGAAGGTCAATAAGACAGATAAGCGTTTTAAACTTTTAGAAAAAGAGTTGAAACCCTACATGGAGGTTTTGACCAATGCGATGGATACCATTCTGGATCAAGAAGTATCAGATTTTCCTATCATGGTAATTCACAAGGGCGAAGTAGAAGTCGGTATTCCCTTAGTAGATCGAAATAAAGTAGCAGGCAACTGGTCTGTAAATGCCTCCACTTTAGAAGAGTTTACGGTGAAAAACCTAATCACAACAGAGAAAATAGATAGCTTCAAGTCACTTTACGAAAGTCACTCAGACCAAATATGCCTATTTTTACTATCCGAGTTTGGTGCAAATTTTGTGTTTATAAAAAGAAGTTAATCGGCTACTCCCACCATATAAACTACTCATGTTTTCATAGCGTTTAAATAGCACTACTTATTATTGTGTAAATAGTTGAATATCAGTTATTTATACCTTAATTTTACTTTTTATATTTAAGTGATTCCTGAAACTTGATAATGAAATATTTGAGTGCTTTGTCACTTCAAAATATTTTCTATCCTCAATTTCCGCGAACTACTTAGTTTTCTAACTACCTGTATATCATGGGCAAACTGGATAACGTGCAGAAGATTCTACTCATCGAGGATAACCCCGGTGATGCGCAGTTGATCGAGCTTTTGCTCAAGGATTCTGATTTTACGAATTTTCAACTTATAAAAAAGGATACGCTGGCTGGCGGCCTCGCAGTTTTGGGGGAAGAGCCACAAATTGAAGCAGTTTTGCTTGATCTGAGTTTGCCTGATAGTAGTGGGTTTCCAACCATTGAAAAGCTATTGGCAAAATTTCCTAATACCAATTTTATTGTATTAACGGGTTTTTCAGATACTAAAATGGGATTACGTGCTGTAAAAGCAGGTGCGCAGGACTATTTGGATAAAGGAAAATTGGATGTAGAAAAATTGAGCAAATCGCTGCATTTTTCGATGCAGCGCAATGCAATATTGAATAGATTGGAGGAGACGCAGGAGTTGGCAGGGATTGGAAACTGGGAATTGGACATCGACAAAAATACGTTCGAGGCCTCAAAAGAAACATTTCGAATATTTGATTTTGCTCCTGATGAAAAGGTGACTCCGAGTGATCTAAAGCATAGCTATCATGCGATGCATCTGTTGGATCAAATACATAAGGAGGCAGCTATTATTGGAAAAATTGATAAGTATTTTCGGTTTGATACCATTGCAAAAAATACGAAGCACATTTCTGTTCAATGTCAAGCGATTAAGCGGGGCGTGAATATTGTTTTTCAGGGTGTAATTCAGGACATCAGTGAACGAAAAATGGCAGAACAAGAAGCCATTCGAAATAGAGATCGATATTTAGAAATATTCTCTCAGTCCAAGGATGCCATTTTTATTGCTACTTTGGAAGGAAAGTTTTTGGATTGCAACTTGGCAACTGAAAAGCTTTTTGGCGTAAGCCGAAGTGAGTTGCTCTCAAGTCGAGATGCGAATGATTACCTCATTCCTCCAGAGAAGCGGAATGAGTTGTTTTTAAAATTGAAATTTCAACGTTCAGTTGTCGATTTTGAAATCGAAATAAAAAAGGAAACAGGTGGTATAAGGTATTGCATTGTCTCGGCCAACATGCTGGAAGACGATGACTCGATGACCTATAATGCCATCGTCCGTGACCTTACAGAGCAAAAAAGAAATGAAGACCTCGTCAAGGCAAGAGACCTTGCACAAGAATCTGCCAAGTTGAAAGAGGATTTCATGGCCAGCATTAGCCACGAAATGAGGACGCCAATGAATGCGATTTTTGGGATGAGTAATCTGCTTGGTCAAACCAGCCTCACGCAAGAGCAACGTGACTATGTGAAATCAATTCATCAATCTTCTGAGGTTTTGCTGGGTATCGTAAATGATATTTTGGAAATCGCCACTATTCAAAACAGAAACTTGAAATTTGACCACGAAGACTTCAATTTGAAGGAGTTGCTTTTCAACGTGGTTAATGTGATGCAATACAAGGCAAAAGAGAAAGATATTTTCTTGCAACTGGAGATACCGAAAGACCTTCCGGTTATTTTGAAAGGAGATAAGCTGCGTATCAATCAGATTTTCTTCAACCTGGTTGGCAATGCTGTAAAATTTACAGATCAGGGACATGTGAAAATTCATGTGGAAAAATTAGGCGCTTTTGATGGCGGTATTCATCTAAAATTTATTGTAGAAGACACGGGTATTGGTATTCCTAAAGATAAATTAGAATCAGTTTTTGAAACTTTTTCACGTGTCAGAACATCTGATAGAATTTTTGAAGGAACGGGGCTTGGGTTGGCTATTGCCAAAAACCTCATTGACATGCAGGGTGGAAAAATTGGGGTCACCAGTGAAGTAGGAGTGGGATCCAAGTTTTTCTTTGACATGATTTTTGAATTGGCAGATAGTCAAGAAGGAATCAACGAGAATATTGATGAAATCCAGATTCCAAATGATCTGAAATTTAATTTGTTGTTAGTAGAAGACCACAAAATGAATCAGGTTGTTGCTTCCAAAACTTTAAAGAAGAAGTGGGAGAATATTGACATCACAATTGCTGATAATGGAAAAATTGCCATTGATATATTGAAGGAAAAGCACTTTGATATAATACTAATGGATGTGCAAATGCCGATTATGGATGGATACCAGACGACGCACTACATTCGTCATAAAATGCCAAAAGACATTGCTAAAACTCCAATACTGGCCATGACAGCTCATGCGCACATCGCAAAAGATGAGAAGTATAAAGAATATGGGATGGATGATTTCGTTTTAAAACCATTCAAGCCAGAGCAATTATTTTCAGCAATTTTTAAATACTTGCAAAAGCAAATTGTAAAAATAAATTAGCAAACGCGAAAAAAATAGATAGTATGAATCAAGTTATTTTTCAGTACATCAATTTGGAATATTTAGACATGATGACTGACGGAGATGCGGAAATGAAGAAAGAAATTTTGGGAATCGTTGTAGAAGAAATCGAAAATGAAATTCCCAAAATGCTCAATTTCTTCAAAAGTGGAGATATTGAAGGCACTAATAGAATTAGTCATAAATTCAAATCTACCTTGGCTTTTGTTGGCAATACTTTAATGTCTGATGCGAACGCAGAAGCGGAGTTAATTACCAAAATGAATGGAGATTATGACAAATTACCAAGTTTGTTTAAAATAGTAGAAGAAATGCAGCCAAAAGTTTTGGCTGAGTTGCGATTATATTACGATACACTTTAATATTTTATATATATTTGTGTTTTCCTAAGATTCCGATTTATTAAACTTACACTCAAGCAAAAATAATGAACATTCTCATCTGCGAGGTCGAAGATATTTTAATGACCGCAATTCGTTTTCGGCTCCAAAAAAATGGATTCAATATGATTGCTGTTGAAAATGGCCAAGAAGCTATCAATGAACTTGAAAAAGGTCAGGCTGATATTGCTATTATAGGTACGAAAACTTCAGAGGTTCCCGCGATTGATGTCATTAAATATATTAGAAAAGTGATGAAAAGCGATCTGCCAGTTATTGTTGTGGCAGATTTAGATGAAGGTGAAGCTGTTTTGGAATTGACCAATGAAGGTGCCAATGACTTTACTTTCCGACCTTTCAAACCAAAGGGCTTAATGGTGAGGATTAAGCGTTTGCTTCAACAAGTAGAATCTTCTTAAAATTCTTAAAATTCGCTGGTGTGCAAATATTAACCTTTCAAGCCTATAGTGTTTGAAACAATATTTTATTTATTTGAATTTCAGTGAAATTTTTTACTTTAGCGTAAGCGTACGGTGAGAAAACCCTATTTGTAATAAATACATTGCGAAATACACAACTTAGACCTCTCTATGTACAACTGTACTGTTTACGATGCATTTACTGGCATTTCTCCATTCGAAAAGTTAGGTATAATTAAATTCTTGGAATCTTATTCACAGACTCCTAAAGAAATCATTCAACAATCTGTAGATTATGCAGTAAAGGACTGTCCTTCTTTTGGTGGATACATTCTATCTGTCAATCTTGAAAAAGATCCTATCGCTGTTGCGGTGATAAATAAAACGGGTATTCCTGGTTTACCATCCAAAAATATTCTGGTTCAATTTTGTATTGAAAGAGACTGGCGAAATGCCGAGTTTTTTGAGTTCTTTTTTGGTAAGTTATTGGAGCTAACCAATCAAGAGTTATCTATTCAGATTGAAACTGAGCATCCTTATTTCAATCTTTTGACTCAAGTTGGATTTGTGCCTCAATCAATTGAGATGACTTACTCAGAGGAAGCTGCTCAAAAAATGGCACCGAAGAAAGAGGCCATCAAGACAGAAGTCGCTCCTATTCAAAGGAAGAAATCCAAAAAGCGCAAGCGAGCAAAATTGCGGGTGGCCGTTTAATTTGGCAATAAAAAAAAGAGACCGAATTTGATTGCTCAAATTCGGCCTCCTTTTTCAAAACCTTTTTTTACCAAAAATATCTTTTTAAACAACTTCTTAGTTCTTCGTTGTTTTTCCGTTTTTCTTAGAAACCATGTTTGGTTCTACTGGCGTATCTTCAACTTTCATGATGGTCAATACCTCTCTTTCCATTCCCATCGTAAAAGCTACTCTGTAGTTGCCCATTGGATAAGCATCCAATCCTAATGCAACTTCATTTACGCCTTTATTTGCTGTAAACAGTTCACTGTAAATAATTGAACCTCCTTCGTCCAATAATTCAACATTCATTTCTGAATCAACGCTACTTGTATAAGAAACTTCCAATGAGTTTTTTACTTCAGTAGAGCTGATGTTTATCATGGCAAAATTATTATCCAATGCTTTGCTGACAATGATGGTGTGACTGAAACTTACAGTTCCATCAAGGTCAATTTGACGCAATCTATAAAATGCCTTTTTATCAGTTGCTCCAATATCAAGGTAGCTATAAGCTTTTTCTTTTGAAGAGTTCCCTGCAGCCTCAATACTTCCTACTTCAGAGAAGGATGCTCCATTGATGGATTTTTCTACGATGAAAGTTTTGCTGTTAGTTTCCTGCAAAGTACTCCATTCTAATAAATTACCCATATCAAACTCATCGCCCTTCAGTCCGTCCAAGTAGGTAACTTTTGCGTTCAAAGTTGCAACCATCAAAATTAAGAGGGAGAAAAAAGAAAGAGTTTTAAATTGCTTTTTCATAATAGAATATAAATTAGTGGCTTGTTCTTTATTAAAATGTTTGTAGTACAAATTTCAGCTAAAGGTGTCTTGTATTTGGCCGTTTATTTTTTTAAAAGTGACGTTTTTAATTACATTTTTTTAATGTAAAATAATTTATTTTAAAGGGTTTTGATTGTAAAAATGTAAGATTTTGTGTTTTTCTAATATAGGAAATACCAATTTTTAATAATTATCCCTGTTTCGCTAAAAAACTGTTAACATATTGCCTCGTTTAGGGTCAAATAAATATTAAGTTGTCTAAGCAATAGGAGTTCAATTAACAGAGCACACGTTTAAAAAATAAAAAATCAATTTATCATGAGAGTACTAACTGGATTATTTGCAATTCTTTTTTTCGTCACTTCTTGTAGCCCCCGATTAAGTGATTACACGACTCGACTTCAGAAGGCCAATAATTGGTCCGAAGACGAAATTCGACAGATTCAATTCTATACTTCTTCTCCTATTAGTTTGAAAAAACAAGTAAAAGAAGGTAGTTCCGAAATCATCAATGGAAAGATCAAAATGGAGAATGGCCGTCAAATTGAAGAAGTCCTTATTCCAAAAGGTACACCAGGTGTTTTTCTGTTTTCACCAAAATCAGAACGCTATGCTGTAAGTTTTGAAGGAAATGGAGAGGACAAATTCCTCATGTTTGGTCCTAATCCAAAAGTTGGCAATCGATATGTTTTGTTAGCTTCTGATTGGGATAAACGCAGAGGAAAAGTAACCTACAGTGGAAAAACTTATTATGTTGATTCCAATAGCGCTTACGCTGGTTTGCAAGTGGATTTGCGAAGAATCAGAAAGACAAAGGTCAGTTCGCGTGTAGCGAAGGGGCGTAAGATTGATTAATTTAGTTTATTCCCCGTAGTAGGGTCAATTCATGAATTGACCCTACTACGGGGAAATTTTCTTTAAATCGGTACATTTTTCTACTATCTCCAATCCATAACCAATCAAACCAAAGGTAACCTTGAGATTATCCTTATCTTAAAGAGAGCCGTCGGTTTTTCCTAATCTAACTTCCAATAATACATCTTAGGTCTATTTGCCCTTTTTGGCGAAGGGGCATCTATTTTGAAATTTCTTTTTTTATGGAAAGGTTGTTTATCTTTATTGTTGAAATACTACTACTTAAAACTAAATTCTTTCCCATGAAAAAAATATTTATCATAGCAATATGTTCCTTTTTATTTGTTTTAGATACATATTCTCAAAAGCATGACAATATTTGGTTTGTAGGAAGAGACTTTCCCGAAGACAATTGGTTTAGCGTTTATGAATTAAACTTCAATTTTTTTCCAGTAAAAATTGAAAGGAAGCATGGTATTCTAAATTTCAGGATAACT
>CALDSS010000158.1 GCA_937924495.1 uncultured Saprospiraceae bacterium | reverse complement strand
CCAAAAGAAACTCCGCGAGCGATGGTACTAATATTCACACCGAGTTCTTTCAATTTTTTAGAAACAAAAAAGATAGTGGTCTCTCCCTCAATGGTAGGACTGATGGCCATGATAACTTCTTTCACTCCAGTTTTTTGAACACGTTCATTGAGCGATTCGATATTCAAAGTCTCTGGGCCGATGCCCTGAATAGGGGAAATGGTTCCACCCAAAACATGGTAAAGTCCTCTATACTGACGGGTATCTTCGATGGCCATGACATCGCGGATGGATTCAACTACACATATCGTGGTTTTATCTCTTTTGGTATCAGAACAGATGGAGCAAATTTTTTCATCTGAAAGATTGTGGCATTGCTCACAATGCTGGATGTTTTGAATCATCGTCAGAATAGCACTATTGAATTCTTGCGTGTACTCCTTTCCTTGTTTGATGGTATGCAGGGCAAGACGGAGTGCCGTCTTTTTTCCGACTCCGGGCAGGGAAGAGAATGCATCCACCGCTGCTTCCAATAATTTTGAAGAAAATTCCATAATGCAAAGTTAGGAAAGAATCCTGATAGCTTTCAGAATAAATAAAACAAGCCGCTGCGTAGGTTGCAGCGGCTTGGATAGGGTTAAGTGTTTCTAATCTAAAAAGTAGTTTCCGTTCTTATTTGCGTGAGGGCAATTTATTTACTCACAACAATCGAACGGGTGACAAATTCATTGTCAATATTGATTTTTGCATGGTAAACTCCGTTGGCAAGTGTAGATGCATTTACAGGCAACACTTGTCCACCAGTCAATTGACCATAGTTTCTATTCAATACCATTTGACCCATATTGTTGAAAATCTGTACGCTTACATTTTTTCCACTTTCCAAATCAAGGTGAATGAAAGTCATATCCGCAACTGGGTTAGGAGAAATGCTTTTGAATGCATTGTGATTTTGAACATTCACAACACTTGACTGCGTAGCCCAATTAGGGTACAAAGTCAATTTTGCATTTTCAGCAGTACCGTCAGGGCGAAGTAAAATTGCTGCAATACCCATGTTTTCAGGATGTTGGTCACTTGGCACTACATAACTGAAAGTATAGCTATGTGTTTCTCCAGCAGCGATAGTACTCGGAAGACTTCCTTCTTGACCATCAAATCCACCTAACAATGCTCTACTCACTTCATTATAGACCATATCAGCAGCAGGCACTGGATTAGGAAGGTTTTCATAACCACCCATTACACCATTACCTCCACCAGCATAAAAGTTTGATTGACGGTATGCATTAGAAGTACCTGTTACATTGTCTTCTCTTACGATTGCACTTAATCTGTAATCACCACTTACCTCTTCTTTGAAAGTGGCAGATACTTCAACGGTTATAGTACGAGTAGCATCGTCGTATTCAACATGATTTTCAAGACTTGCAACAGTAGGTTGAGTAATATAGTTAAAGAAAGCAGACTCAAGCGCTCCAGCAGCTGGATCAGAAGTAACTGCTCTTTCAATTACACCACCAGGGAAGCCACCAAAACCAGGGAAAGTTCTTACGCCAAGGTCATGATCAGGCACTACCATCGGATCGGTAGAACCATTGTGTACTGCTATACCAACAAATAGATTTGGATATTCATGCGCCATGTATTCCATTCCTACAGCACCACGAGGACACCATCCACACCAAGTACCAGTTCCTTCTTCTACAAAAACTGATTTATCTGGCGCTGGTACAACGATAGCGATGTTTGCACCTTTGTTGTTGTTGTCAACATTATCATCTGCAGCTTCTCCGTTGATATTGCTGATAGAAAAAGTGAGATCACTTGCTCCATTCGGGTCAGCAAAAAATGGATCGTCAAATGCTACTACATTTTCTTGAAAGAAATTGAGCGTTATATTAGATACTGACTTGGTAATTTCATTTGTTCCATCAGAGAGTGTGATATCGTAAGAAGTAATGGCAGTTAATCCTAAATTTTTAACTACACCCGTAACAGGGTAAGTTTTTCCTGCTAACATTTTTGGAGGTAATGAACCTGCCAAAACTGCTAAGTCAAAGTTTGCTGGCAAAAATCTATCATGTGTATAGATTACGTCATCAATGTAGTAGCTATGACCAGCAAGAGGATACAAATTCAAACCACCTGCTCTATTCTCAACGTTAGCAAAGTTGGCCACTTCTTTATCATTAATAGAAATTACCCATTCATTGAGCGTAAGTTCAACATCTACTGAAATTTTAAACCATTCATTCATTGGGTAGTCCACATTTTCTACTGCTGCATTTTCGCTATTGTTGATAGCAACCGTACCGTCAGTTGAAAACTCAGGTTGGAAAGTCCAAGTTTGGCCTTCTGTAGTACTACCTTGAAAATTAAAATAGGCTCCAGATTCGATAAACATCATCATCTCAAAGTGGAAGGTACCTTGATCAAATGCTTTTTCGAAAGGAAGGAAAATATCCATTGGACCAGGGTTGGCAGGACTTTCTGCAAAAATGTGTAATGAATTTTCTCCACTAAATGCTTGTTCAGAACTAATTGGTGCGTCTATACCAGATGCGTTTGTCCAAGTTCTCCAATCCATAGAGTTTTCCGCAATTAAATCGCCTGCGCTGTAGGATTCGAAATCATCTGAAAAACTGGTGGTTTGGGCATAGCCAAAAGCTGTATTTAATAATAGAGCTAAGAGTAAAATTTTTTTCATAAACTGACTATTTAAAAGTTTGATTGGTAATTAATTAGAGTCTTTTCTAAAATAATTTGTTCGCAAAGCAGACACTTTTTTTCGTTAAAAACTGAACAGTTATGCTAAGTTTTTTGTCTTATATTATCGAAAAAATAGGCACTACCCGCTCCACAACTCCTCTTAGATTAAACTATAGTTAAGATTTGGTGAAATTAGATTAATTCAATTTGGCTTGAAAACATTGCTAAATATACTGCTCCTAATACAAACTCACGTAGTGAAAGGTAAATGTAATTTTTTTTAGTGTTAAAAAGTCGGTTGGCTTACACTGTGCATCGTCTTGGGAACTCCTTTTAGAATTTAAAATTAACTCCTCATGTTATAAACTAAAAAACTATCTTCCTGTTAGCCCAATGTCGCTCTTACATTTTCAGTTTTTTCTGAGCCTTATTATTTTTCGAAATTTCAAAGTTGCTTTTGAACCGACCGCACAAAGCTATCTAAATGTTGTTTTTCAACTTTACTAAAAATGAAATATTTTGAGGACTCTTTTACCTAATTCCCAAAAAAAATAAAGTTAACAGTAAGGGCTACTTCTTCAAAAATTTACTACTTGTAACCAAGTAATGAGTTTTTTAAACAACTTCTTTTCATAAAAAACGAGAAACACCAAAGTAAGACTTAAAATTTGGTTGAGCGGTTGAAGGAGATATTTCAAACTATTACGCTATCGTATATATTTTCAACCATATTTTTTGAATACAGAATCACTATGAAAAAAGAAATTCGAGAATTTTTGAATACCGGGTTACTTGAGCAATACGTGCTTGGGTTGCTAGAGCCGTCAGAGTCTGCTGAGGTGGAAGACTATATTCAAAAGTATCCTGAGGTGAGAAGTGTTTATCAAGAGATTCAAGACGGAATCAATAATATGATGGCGGCATCTGCAAAACCAGTTCCAGGAGGCGTGAAAGCGTCTATCATGGAGCAAATCGACAGTGTTCCTCCGATGAATAGTTCTTCATCAGCTCCGAAAACTTCTACCTTTAATTGGCTACCAATCGCTGCAGGCTTTGCGTTGTTGTTCGGAACGGTTTCATTTTTTCAATGGAACAATAATCAAGGGAAGGATCAAGCATTAGCGACACTTGAAAGAGATTTCACTGCTTATAAAGAAGCGTGCGAAACGCGTCAACTTAATTACGCCAATCTTCAAAAGCAATTAGAATTTATCAATCACTCCGAAACTGATAAATTTTTATTGAAAGGAAACGAGAAAGCAACTGACTTTCAAGTGATTGCTTATTGGAATGATTTTGCAAAAAAATCTATGCTTCGTATCAATGAAATGCCACAACTGCCTGATAATCAGTGTTTTCAGATGTGGGCAGACGTTGATGGTAAAATGCTAAATCTCGGGATCATCAATTCTACAGATGACCTTTTTGTAGATTTTAAATACCTTGCCAACGCAGAGAGTCTCAATGTAACGATTGAGCCAAAAGGAGGAAGCGACCATCCAACGGTAGTTGATTTGGTGGCGAATGTTTTTATTTGATTTTGCATCATCTGCGAATGGGTTGCATTTGGCCAGCTTTCAAAAAAAAAGGCCTGACAAAATTGCCAGACCTTTATGATTTCATACTGTGAAAATCTTTTAGCTAAACTTCGCTATAATCTTCTCAGCGAGTTCAATTCCAATATTGTCTTGAGCTTCTTTGGTAGAGGCACCTGTATGTGGTGTCAATGCAATTTTTGGATGATCCAACAGGTCTTGACGAGGCGTTGGTTCACCAACAAAAACGTCTAAAGCAGCTCCTGCTAATTTTCCATTGTTTAATGCATCCAAAAGTGCATCTTCGTCCACTACACCGCCTCTGGCTGCATTAATTAAAATTGCAGTTGGTTTCATTTGGGCAAACTCCTCTGCGCCCAAAAGTGGCTTGTCGCTTGACGGAACATGCAGTGTCAAATAATCAGAAGCACCCAAAACAACTGCCTTGGGAACAGTATTAATTGGAACTTTGATGATATGATTACCAAAACCTTCTATTACAATTTCTGATTTATCAATAAATGGATCGTGTGCCACGACGTTCATCCCCAAACCCATTGCCATGCTGGCTGCGGCACGTCCAATTCTTCCAAATCCGATGATACCCAAAGTTTTACCTCTTACTTCCGAACCCTTGCTGTAGCTTTTTTTCAATGCTTTGAATTCGGTAGCACCTTTGCCTGGCATTTCGCGGTTGGCTTGATGCAAAAATCGAGAAAGGATAAACATGTTTCCGATTACCAATTCAGCAACGGATTGAGAAGAGGCTGCTGGCGTGTTAACCACATCGATACCTTTGCTTTTTGCATAATCGACATCGATATTATCCAACCCTACACCGCCACGACCGACCATTTTGAGATTGGGGCATTGGTCAATTAATTCTTTTCTAACTTTAGTTGCAGAACGTACCAATATTACATCATATTCATTGAGTTTTGAGGCCAATTCCTCTTGTGGAATTTTTGTAGTATGTACTTGGTAACCTGCTTTTTCAAGTAGGTCTTGACCTGCTTTTGAAATGCCATCGTTGGCTAAAACTTTAATCATTCTTAGAGCGATTTTATATTAAAAAAAGAGGGCATGTGAATTTGGCCGCAAAGAGAAGGAATTAAGGTAGGAATGGCAAGTTTTAATACAAGAATAATAGTGGTTTGAAATCGAATAAACTTTTACCCGTTCATAAAGTCTTTGAGAATGTGTTTTTGTAGTAGGAACAATTCATGAATTGTCCTTACTACACACACACTTTTTACTTTAACACCTCCGAAAACCAAATCTGATTTTCAATTCCTTTTACCTCTGTTCGAATTTCAATCGGCGATTTATTCCAATCAATAAGGATGAGTCCAAAATTTTTATAACCAGTCAAATGATCACTCACCCGATGGCGATTGACTTCTCCATTTTGATTGACTTTTTCGTAAGAATGCGTGATGCCACTCGAAGTTATATCATAAACTGGCTGCCCTCCAACGTCTATTTTGGACAATTCAGCTAAGTGCCGATCTCCACTGATAATTATTGGATGAGCAGGTTTTATTTTTTCCAAAAGGTCAAAAAGTCGCTTTCTTTCGTTTGGGAAGTTGGCCCATTTTTCAAAACGATGATCTTCTGCAATCACCTGAATCCCAGAGCCAATGATATGAACTTGCGCATCACTATTCGTCAATTCATTTTCCAACCATTGCCATTGCGCCTCTCCGAGAATAGTTCCTGTTTCGTTGAGAATGTATTGCCGATCTGCACCAATCACAGAAGAATCTCTAAAATATCGACAGTCCAATAAAATTACCTTTACTTTTTTATTCGCTTCTCCCAAAGTGTAGGAATGATAAACACCCTCTCGTTGTCTCCGAGGATCCTCAGCAGGTGCACCAAAAAAATCAACTAATTCCTGCTGTGCTTCCTCTTTTATTTGCCATTCTTTTCCGCCATTGTTGATGCCATAATCATGATCGTCCCAAGTGCCGATAGTAGGGCAGGCTGCTTTTAGTTTTTGATACTCCGCTTTGTTATTTAATTCAGCATAATCATTTCTCAATTTGATAGGATCATCTGAGTCGCCATAGATAATATCGCCGAGCCAAATCCAAAGATCAGGTTGATTGGCAATGATATATCGCCACATGAGATGAGTATTATCTTCATCAGCGCAAGAGCCAAAAGCAATGACTGAGGTGTTGTCGCCGTGATTGATTTTAGATTTGGCGGTAGAGTCTGTTGGGGCAGGCGATTTACAAGCCAAAAATAAAATGAATGGGAAGAGTAGGAGTGAGTATTTCATTTTGAAATTTATATTTACCGTAAAAATACGCTATCAATTTAAAATCCATGTTAACAGTTCAAGATTTCATTTATGATTTAGAAGGGGAACAGCGAGCTGTTTTCGAATATTTGGATGAGTTGATTTCAGGTTTTCCAGAAATGGAATCTAAAATCCGATATCGAGTTCCTTTTTATTTTAGAAAAAGCTGGATTTGTTATTTGAATCCTAAGAAAAAAGGAGGAATGGAACTATGCTTTTTGCGTGCCAATGAACTGGCAGACGCAGGCGGTATTTTGAATTTTAAAGATAGAACCCAAGTAGCTGGTATTGAGATTTCAAGTTTAAAAGATATACCAGAAGAGGGGCTTCGTGAGATTTTGATGGAGGCGATTTTATTGGATGAGACCATTCCGTACAGGTCGAAAAGGAGTGGGAAGTGATTTGTCGTTTTACCTAGTTTATAATTAGCGTTACTTGTCTCCCTTTGGAGGGAGATGTCGATAGACAGAGGGAGGAATTTACTCCATTGATTAGAGTTTTTCCTCTCCCGTCCGCCGCGGCGGAACCCTCTCCAAAGAGAGACAAGTAACCCTTGGGCTTATTACTTTAAGAATCGATATTTTTACTCAACCACCCAATCATATCCTTCAAATTCTGAGTAGTAACAGAATGATCAGCATCATAATATTTTGCCTCTACTTTGCCACCTTTATCTCTAATGAATTTCACGTAATCTTCAACTTCGGTGAAAGGGAGGACAGTGTCATTTCTTCCATGAGACAAAAAGACATTTAGATTCGAGTCCTTTCGTTGGTTGAGTAATCTTCCAAATTCGCGATAGAAGCTACCGCTGAGGCAAATGATGCCTGCAAATTTATCTTCAAACATTACACCCGTTCCCAAACTCAAAATAGCGCCTTGACTAAAACCACCGAGGAAAATTTTATTTGGATTGACGTTGTATTTTTCTGCGATTTGATGAGCGAAGGTGGCAATATCATTAGCGGTTTGGATGACCTGTTTGCTTTCATAGCGAAGGCCTGCATCAGAAGAGCGCAAGTCAAACCAACTGTACCGACCTTTCCCCAAATCCTTTGGACCACGGGGACAAATGATTAATAATCGCTCATCCAAATAATCGGCCCAAGCAAAAAGGTCTTTTTCGTTGCTGCCGTATCCATGCATTAAAATCAGAAGAGGTGGCTGATCGATGGATACCTTTGGCTGACGGACTTCGTATTGATAATCGACGTTTGTAATCACCTGCTCAGACTGAGAATTGGCGGCGGTGTCGGTCGGAGTTTCGGTTTTACAACCGAAAAACAAAGCAATTATTAGAAAGCTAAAAGTCCATTTCATTTCGAAAAATATTTTTTGAATAGGGGATAACTAAATACAGTTGCTAAGATAATTAAAACACCCCAGTAAAAATTGGGTGAAAGTTCATTGGCATCATTCAATAAAAACCAAGCCATAGCGATGCCATAAACAGGTTCAAGGTTGACCGTTAAATTTACGGCAAAAGCACTCAAATGGTTGTAGGCATCTAACGAAAGTGAATAGGCAAAAGTGGTGCAAACCAAAGCGAGCACTAGTAAATACGGCCAGTCTAATCCAATGGGCAAGAATTGAGTATCTGGCAAATAGTAAAAGTAAAATGGAAGCATCAAAGTGATAAACAGCCAAGATGTCCCTATTTGTAAAAAAGTGATTTCGTATGAGCTGGCATGATGTACCAATTGCTTTGTGAAAATAGAAAACAAACTCACCAAAAAAGCAGATGACAATCCTACCCAAATTCCCATTTTCATTCCGACTTCCGTCGAATCCACAATCAGCCACATGCCGGGTATGATGAAGAGACTCAAAATCAATTCATACCATTGAAATTTTCTACCCGTAAGAATGGGTTCCATAAAAGAGGTGAATAAACTGGTGGTGGCCATGCAAATCAAAGCAATAGAGGCATTCGCCAATTTAATGGAGCCAAAAAATGTAATCCAATGCAAAGCGATGAGGATACCGATTCCACAAAACTTCAATAATATTTTCGTCGGAAGACGTCTGAAAAGAGCTGCTATATCAAACAAAAAGAGCAAACTAATAGAAGTAATCAGGACTCTCCACCACACCAGCATCACTGCAGATAGGTCAATTAAATCACCTAAAATAGCAGTAAAACCCCAAAAGAAGATGGCAACGTGAATTTGAAAATATGCTTTGCGCACTGGATCCATAGGGAATTAGAGAATTTTGGAATGAGAGAATTTTGGAAGGAGTGAATAGTCGAAATTTAAATTGAACAAAAATGAACTTTCTTTATTTTATTAAAAGGTAAATGCAGGATTTATAGATTAGAAATATTAATTCACTCATTTACTCATTCAAAAATTCACTCATTAATAAAGGGGTAAAGCAACGAAAAATCAATCTTGTTTTCTACTTTCGTCCCTTATATAAGTAACCGTCCAAAAATATTAATATGTAATTCGAGTTTCTTTTTGCACCGCTTTTCGTTAATTTTTATTTCAATAGCTAAGGCTATTCAAAGAAAAATTGCCTCAATTGGTACAAAAATAATTCTCGAATTCTTCTATGAATATTTATGACCGATTACTTAAAACGAAAAAAACAAACCTATCATGGCAGTTAAAGTTGGCGAAACCGCACCAGATTTTACATTATTTTCTACAGAGAAAAAAGAAGTTTCACTGAGCAATTATGAAGGCAAAAATGTAGTGCTTTTATTTTTTCCATTAGCGTTTACAGGAGTTTGTACCACAGAGTTGTGTACAATGCGCGATGACATCGCCACTTATCAAAATTTGGACGCTGAGATAATAGCTATCTCAGTTGATTCGTTATTCACACTCGAGAAGTTCAAAGAAGAGCAAAATTTGAATTTTACAATGCTTGCTGATTTTAATAAAGAAGTATCGAGAGCTTACGGAGCACTTTATGATGAGTTTGTTTTGGGTATGAGAGGTGTTTCTAAGCGTTCTGCCTTCGTTTTGGACAAAAATGGCAAAATTCAGTACGCAGAAGTTTTGGAATCAGCCGGAGATTTACCGAACTTTGAGAAGGTAAAAGAAACTTTATCTGGATTATAGGAGTTTCTTATATGTAATTTATCTATTAGTCTTTATTCTAAAATAATTTGTATGCAATTCAACAATTTCTTTTTCCGCTACTTTTCGTTAAAAAATTGAACAATAGCTAAGGCTATTATTAAATTTTTTGCCTCGATTATCGAAAAAATAAATGTTGATTGCTCTACAACCCATTTCAGACTAAAGACTATTAACTAAGGAAAAGCTCACTCTTATCTTAAACCATTTATATTATGAAGCCTTACGACGGTTTAACAGAAGAATTGGAAGAAGTATTAGTCGAAGAAGAAGTGACTGATACTGGAGATCCTTCCTTTTTGGTGGTTTTTAATGATGACCACAATTCATTTGATTGGGTAATTAAAAGTTTCGTTGATGTTTTGGAGCATTCCTCTGAACAAGCGGAACAACTTTCTCTAATGATTCACTTTAAAGGTAAAGCGGTAGTGAAGACTGCACCAATGAGTATTCTCAAACCTCGTAAAGATGCATTGACAGAGAGAGGACTTTCGGCAGTGATAGAAGGAGCTCAGAAGAATTAATATTTCAATTTTATAGAAATAAAAAAATCCCGAATCTCGCAAGAGGTTCGGGATTTTTTGTGGAAACTGTTTAAGAATTATCTTCTATTCCTTAGTTCCTAAAAAAGTATAATTTAAGTCGAAGAATTCTTCTTCAACTGGGTCAGCATCCACATTTCCAGCAGTAGCATTCATGAAAAATTTGAGTTGAAAAGGAGCACCATCATCCATTTTCATCAGAATGTCTCCAGTCGTATCTCTTCTCATGAAGTCAGTTTCGTAAATGAAATCTTCATTCCATTTAAATGTGGCAAGTGTTAGACCTTTATTTTCTATTGTAAAAGTTGAGTCTTGTAATTGTCTTACAAGATGAACAGTATCTGGATAAGTTTCATCAACTCTTCTCTCCACATAATCAATGATATTTCCATCCTGGTCAACTTCGATTTCGGCACGAATACCAGTTTCAGTTGTTTCGCCAATGTACATGCCAATGATGTCATCTAAAACATCCATTTTGGCTTGAGGCTCAAGTTCCTCTTTGCCACAAGAAGATAGGAAAAAAAGGGCAAGCGTAGTAAAAAGTAAAATACGTGTCATGGGAATTTTAATTTGTTTAGAGTATAAAATTGCAGGATTATAGTCGAATTTACAAAAATCAATGAATGTTTAACTACCTGATCACCACTTCTTCTAGGAAGTCCTCGCCGAGGTGAGCATTTATCATTTCAATGATTTTAGGTTTAGAATAGGAGAGTTCTTGTTTGAGTGCAGCAGAATTAATGGTTAGAAATAATTTCTTACCTCTCAATTTTACTTCTGAGGTATTGCGGGCGATGGTATTGCCCATTTTAGTTTTCCAAATATGAGCAATTCGATGCTCATACAAACCCTTTTTTATGCGCATGTTATTGACCATCAACTTGAGGGCATCTTTTAAAGAAACTTCGTTTGATTTGCGCATAGATTTATATTAGGCTTTGAAGTTGTTTAAAAACTCATTGATTGGCTGCAAGCGGCAAATTTTATCCTGAATTGCGTTAAAAATCCTCGTTGATGCTAAGGCATCGACTGTGGTTTTTGCCTTATTCAGAATAAAATTTTCTCACTTTCGCGAAATC
>CALDSS010000157.1 GCA_937924495.1 uncultured Saprospiraceae bacterium | reverse complement strand
CAAATTAGTGAAGAATACAAAGCTCGATTTATAAAAGATCATACTGAATTTATCAATGACCAATTCACGCATTTTTACGCAATTGATAAATTTAATTCGATGACCGATCCTGCTCAGTTTGAGCGGTTTTGCAAATATTTAAAAATTCCTTGTCAACGAATTTTTGATCATGATTTTATAAAATTAGATAGGGTAGAAGCGCTATTTGAAACACAAGAATTTTCTTTTGATCCTATTCAAATTTCTAATTTTTACCAACAGAAATTAGAACGTTTCAATAACCTGAAAATCGAAACCTCTGCTAAGGTTATAGCGGTAAATCAAAGCTTTGAAAATTGGGAAATTGAGATTCAAAACATTGAAAATCAGGCAGTTAAAAAAATAAAATCCAATAATGTAATTTCTGCAACTTATGCAGGTTCAAATGGAATTTTAAATCAGTTTGGTTTTAAAGAACTCGATTTAATTCATGAAATCACGGAAATTACAATGGTAGAATCAAAGGCATTTTCTGAGGTAGGTCTTACGGTAATGGATGGGCCATTCACTTCAATTATGCCCTTTGGATTGTCTGGATTTCATTCTCTTTCATCAGTTTCATACACCCCTCACGAAATTTCGAAAGAAAACAAACCTACCTTTTCTTGTCAACAAAAAAATCAAAATTGCCGCCCAGATTTTCCAGGAGTTTGCAATACCTGTAACGCAAAACCTTCCACGAATTATGATAAAATGGAGAATCAAATTCGACATTATTTGAAAGAAAAAGTCGATTTGAAATATGTTGATTCGAAATTCACTGTAAAAAGTAAATTGAAGTCAAGTTTTATTGATGACGGACGTCCAACACATATTTTAAAATTACAGGAGAATCCTTCCTTTTATTGCATATTTGCGGGCAAAATCAATTCGATTTATGAAATCGAAAAAGTGTTGTAAGGTTTTTACGAAAAATTGAGCCTCTTAAAAGAAATATGATTGAAATAAATATTTGAAAATTAATTTTCAATCACAATCTTTCCAACATCTATCACCTGACCTTCTCTATCCTGTATTTGATAAAAATATAACCCCATTGGTAAATGCCCAACTTCTATTTGCTTACTACTTTCTAAGTCCGCCTGTCTCAAAACCAACTGCCCAGCAGCGTTAAACAGCTGAATATCAACACCTTGGACATCTGAAAAATAAACCCCAAAAGTATCACTGGTAGGATTGGGATAGACCTGTACTTCTCCTTTTCTTACGCCTATTTCTATATTTGAGGTGATTGGCCGGCAAGGAATGGTATCCCAGCAGCCGTTTTTGTCTACTTTGAGGAGGAAGCCGCGTTCATCTCTTGAACCAGTTCTCCATTCAAAATTGCCGGAGGCGACGATGCTACCTGAAGAAAGCTCTACCACTTGATGAAGGTCTTGTTGCATAAATCGAATCGGCAGTGAATCCGGAAAGAGTGCTGCCTGAGTACTCCATATCTCTTTACCTTCTCTGTCAAGGCGCATAATCCAAGAGTAACGATTTCTTATTTCACTTGAAGTTGGAGCCGTTATTCTACCTACGGCAATCCATCCACCCTCTTTCGCGGGGGTAATTCTTTCAAAATAGCTCGTTCCAATTGTATCCGCATAAATATTCTTTTGAAGAATATTGAAAGAAGAATCTCTAATAATAATAATAGGTTGCATTTTTATAAGTCGTCCTCTTTCGGTTTCCATTGTTCGGCTAATATGTATGTAGTTTCCATTGTCATCAACATGCAAGTCTTCTATGCAGCAATCTTTTTGGTTTATAGGAGATTTCCACCTTTTTAATTCGTTTCCAGATTGGTCAATAAATGTTGTAAATCCGCCAGGAGAACCTGTTTGTATTCCCATTCCATAATTGCCAAATAGCACAAAAGTATCGCTTGAGATTTTTATCAGTCCCATACCGACTTCATCATTTGAATAAGTACCGTAAGTTTTTCTCCACTTAAATTCTCCCTCCTTTGAAATTTTAATAATCAGAGGGTCTGTATTTAAATTGGATGCTAACTGAACCCGTCCAGCTAACATAAATCCATCTTCAACTTCGAGTACAGAGGTAAAATGATCAGCATTACTCAATGGGTCAAAGTGCTGTTTTTCCCATAAAATATTGCCATCATTATCAAATTTCCAAAATAGATTATTCGCCCAGTTATTTATGTCAGTGCCGATAAATAAATATCCGGAATTATCACTAAACCGAATTAGATTACGACTTCTATGGTTGTTTAGTAGAGAACCTTCATTATTCTTACCGTAATGAATTTTTGAGGAGATGATATTGCCAGAAGTGTCAAGTTTAGAAAACAATATTCCACTTGGATTAGCACTATTACCAAACTTTACACCTGCCAAAATGAGTGTATCCTCGTGGTTAATTAGATTCGAATAATAAATATTGTATGAAGAATCAATAAACCCAAGCTGGGCAGTTAATACAACCGAGAATATATTTAGAACCACTAACAAAAGTACCCTCATAAAAGTATTTAATTTACCCTCCCCGCCTAAGCGAGGAGGGAATAGGAACTATTTATTTACAATAATTTTTCCTGTTGTAATTATTTTTGAATTTGCAATCAATTGATAAAGATAAGCTCCTGACGGATTATCTTCAATGTACCAATCTACATTTTCATTTTCAGAAAAGCCAGTCTTTTGGAATAAAACTTTTCCATGAAAGTTTCTAATAATCAAGGTTTGATTTTCTTCCTTTGAGGCTGAAATGAACCTTACACGATCACTTGCAGGATTTGGAAATACAGACAACATCTTTGGGGCGATCATTTTAGAAACTGGAGAAGTGCTTCTTCTTTCTTCAATCTCCTCTTGACCTTTCATAATTTCTAAAGGATAGTGCGCTCCGTGTAGGGTGAGAATATTTCTGACCCAAGTCTGAGCATTGCCACCAATATCATCTATATCATAGAGTAATTCGAGGGTCGTCGAGTCTATATCCGAAAGATTTTTTCCATTGACTAAACTATAAGCATAATTAAAGTCATTTAAATCTGTGCTTTCCTCAGATGTGAGCGAGTAAAGATTGGAGACATTGGCAAGTATCTCTGATGCCTTATCCCAATTGCTTTGATTTATATAAAATTTAGCAACTGCCAATTCAGATTGATAGTCCTTAAACCTTCTTAAAGAAGCAACAACATCCTTCTCACTGTAGCTCAAAGAGTCCTTTAATTCTTCAACAAGAATTTGATAGGCATATTTATCTAATAATGACTTAAAATGTTTACGTTGATTTTGAGCTGAATCAGAAGAGCTATCTGCTAGCAAATCTAAAGTGGCTTCAACATTCTGATACTTCTGTAGTAACTGTAAAGGAAAGACTGGATTGTCTTCACCACTGAAAGGGTCAAAATAATTTTGGTCGCATGTATTTTCAAGTACTCTTGGAATACCAACTACATTACCATCTACGGAATTTGGAAAATGGCCTGGAGCATCTTGCCATATATAGTATCGAAGGTCTTCAGAATCATTTCCATTTACTATTCCATCCCAATTTGATATGCCTGTATTTGAAAATGTATTTCCAGCTGGTAAGAAGTCTTGCAAGACTTCGATGAAAAGCCCTTGGTCCCAATCCATTGTGCTATTTGATGCTAACTCTATGTCTGCATTATCATTACTAAAATTGCCATTGCATAGAATTAATAACCCTGAGCTAATCCCATCTGAGTCAAGTCCAAAATTTCCGTTTTGTATGAGATTACCCTGATCAAATAACCTAAATTCATTTCTTCGGATTTCTTTGGCATTATTGCCCGTATTATCTGTCAAAATTCCAATGTTTAATTCCCCAATAGTCCCATCATTTCGGAAGCTTCTGCCTCTAAAGTTGTTTTCTTCACATTCCCAACCTAAGTTATCACCTTCAAAAGCGAACCCGACAGATTCAACTACTAATGATTGGCTTAAACTACCTTCTCCAACAAAGACATCATTAAATAATAAGGTGCCTCCCGCAACTCCATTATTTCTTACTCCTACGAGACACTCACGGAATATGGTATTGGATACTTCAAAAGGCTTTATGCCTTCTTGAACAAAAACCCCATAACCCATATCAGTGAATTCAGATTGAACTATATCATTGCATGGTTGAGAGGTATCTCTACAAAATGGTTCAACTGAAAAACTGGAATTATTTGAAAAGATGCCATAACCGAAATCCCTTGGATTGTTAGTTCGAAATGATGAATTATTTGAAAACTTACAGCCTCTAAATTGAATTCCATCTACTCCATTTAACCAAACATGAGCATTCAATCTACCTGGATGTGGAAAGCTATCATCTACTTCAAAGGTACAATCTCTAAAAGATGCTTCATATGGGATTGGTTGGTTAGGATTCCAGGGGTAAGAATTAGTAAATGGGGCAAATTCTACTCCCATTTTATTATTTTTAAAGATGGCTCCATTACAAATTATTTGTCCTCCTGTTTGATAAGGCAATGGTCTGTAAAGTTTGGCGGCTACCTTAGCGTTTTCAATCACACTATTAGGATGCATAACGATTCTACCTTGAGGATATATTCCTCCACTTGGAAATTGATTTACTGCTGAGGCGCTTCCCCAAACCTCTATTCCTTCCCAAAAGGATCGGTTGCAACCAGAGGTTAATGTCCCAAATAACTCAAGTTCTCCACCTGGTTCTATTATTAATTTGCTATTATTAGAAAAACTAATTTCTGTTCCTGGCATAATTGATAAAGTAGCCCCGTTTTTTATTATTAAATCTTGTTGGATATAAATCGAATTCGTCCAAGGTTGACTTGTCTCAATTATAACATTCAATCCCGTTGGTTGTACCACTGTTAGGCGTTGAATTTCACCTAAAAGATAATTTCTCATTCTAGCGCCCTGTCCATTTGTAAACCTCGGAGGACATGAGAGTGGAAGGCCTTTTGGATTTATTTGACCAGGGATTTTCTGATAATTATAGGCCATTAAATTATCAGTATGTGGCATATAAGCTTGGTTATTTTTATCTTCAATATACATAGAATTTGGATCGCTATTACTACAAGTAGTAAAGAAAAAACGATCATTTTCAAGAAGAGTGGATCCACAGGCAACAACATCCCATTCAGAATATGGCTCCGCAGGAGTATCTTGGACATAATCACCAGCAATTTTTCCGTTTGTTCCATTGACTAATTCACATTTAGAACCATCGTGAATTTCCCTATTTCCTTGGCTTGTATTAAAAAAAGTATGATGTAGTCCTAAACAATGTCCCATTTCATGGGAAAGAGTATGGTTTGTTAAATCACCCTGTCTTCCTCTAATCCAAAGAGCACCACTTGGAATAGGATCATATGCTAAACTAAGTTGACCAACTCCTTCCGGTGCCAAAAAAATATCGACACCATCAAAATGATTAAATCCGTTTTGCTCATTGAAAAGAATTTTAAAGCTATTTGGATCTCTCCAACCACTACTATCATTTATTTCCTTTATTTGCTCATCTGTGATTTCAATTATTTCACATTGATAGTCAAAAAATATGCCTTGAGGTGCAAAGTCTTGGTTCAATAGTCTTGTTCCTATTTCTATATCTTCTTTTGTTCTACCACCTTCCCCAGCTGTTTCTACTAGAACAGATATATATACTTTAACAGTTATTGGAGAGGAAGTCCTTAACATAACTCCTTCTATTGCACCTGCCGATTCAGGATGCCACCCAACACCACAAAATGGCTCATAAAAGCACCCTTGGCTGACCTCTAATATTTTCTCGCAATAATATTCACTACCATCTTCACAGAGTATGTTTACTCGAACCGAATAACTACCTACTTCACTATAAGAATACTCTGGACTTTTGAGTTCAGAAGTTGAACCATCTCCAAAATCCCATGTATAATTTACTACCTCGCAACCTTCTACAACTGGTGGTGAAAAAATGTAGGTACTACAATTTACCATTTCAATTCCAATTTCAAATTCTTCATCCTCACAAATATCATAGCATTTTGGTGTTAATGACTTAATACAGGTATAGAAAGTTCCATTGATTTGCGTGGTAAGCTGAACCGAATAATTTTTACTATCAAAATACACATGAGATGGTTCTTGCAGCGTTGAGGTAATTCCATCACCAAAGTCCCATAAATAGGAATCACCAACAGGGGCGGTAAAGTCAACTGTGCAACCATTTAAATAAAAATCAAAGTCAACCTCAGGCTGACAGGCACATTCAGAAGTCGAAAAATAGCAAGTATTTGTTTCCGAAATTAAAGGACCATTAGTTCCATCTGGATTCATAGGGTAATATTTGTAAAATAACTGGTAGTTCAGAATTTGTACTTCTCAAAATATTACTGGAAGTTTTAACATGATGCTCATTTGTTTTAGATGATTTAATGTTGGAATTTACAGGATTGTAAATTAAGGAATATTAATCATCTGCAAAGGACTGAAAACCGATTCTTTTAAACACATTTATGCATTGCGAGAATCCTTCCTTTTATTGCATATTTGCATGCAAAATCAATTCGATTTATGAAATCGAAAAGATGCTCAACAAATCGCTAAGTGTAGAAACAAATTTATGAGTTCAAAAGTATTCAGTTCTTCAGAGATAGCTCCATTAAAAAGAGTTTTGGTACATCGTCCAGATGCTGGTATTGCACGAGTTTCTCCTCGACATGCAGAGGAATTATTGTTCGATGACATCGTGTATTTACCCCGCATGCAAGAGGAGCATGATATTTTTGTCCAAGTTTTAGAGGCTTTTTTAGGGAAAGGAAATGTTTTGGAGATGGGAGATTTGTTGTTTGAAGCGCTTGAAAATGACCCTGAAGTCAAAAGCGAAATTTTAGAAATGATTACTCATTATGAGGAAGTTTCTAAGGAGCAAAAAGCGACCCTAAAAAGTCTTTCAAATAAAGAATTGACCGAAGTTTTAATTACAGGTTATCATGAGGAAGGAGATTTTATTTACTTCGATCCGATTCCAAATTTCATTTTTACGAGGGACATTGCAGTTACGGTCAACGACCATGTGATAATTACCCGTGCATCAAAAGAAGCGCGCTTTCGCGAAAATTTTCTTACCCGTTTTGTTTTTTGGTCTCATCCAATTTTTGCTGATTTAAGAAAAGAAGGTCGAATTATTAACCTTAATCATGTGGATGATTTTCCGCCTTCCCGAAAGGGAGAAGTCGTTTCAGTAGAAGGAGGAGATGTGATGATAATCAACGAAGATTATCTACTGATAGGTTGTAGTGAGCGAACAAATGCTTATTCGATTCATACGATAAAAGATAAATTATTCGAAAAAGGTATTGTGAAAAATGTAGTCCAAATCAATATTCCAAATGAGCGTACTTGTATGCACATCGATACGATTTTTACCCAAATAAATAAAGATCATATCGTTGCTTACAAGCCAATTGTTGTGGACGGATTAAGTTCCTATGTTGAGGTGCATCGGCATTATGGAGGAACAACGACCTATTCTTCCATCAAAGAATTTTTTATCAATGAAATTAATCCTGATATGAAATTTATTCTAGCTGGGAAAGGAGAATCTCCCTACCAAGAGCGCGAACAATGGACAGATGGCTGCAATTTGGTGACGCTAAAACCAGGTATAGGATTGACTTATGATAGAAACCCTTTGACAGAAGAAGCATTTAAGGAAGAAGGATATCAAGTTATCCATGCCACTGATTTTTTGAAAAAAGTAAAATCAAAAAAAATTAACCCTTCTAAGTTAGAAAACACCATTATTACCTTGCCTTCTAATGAGTTGTCACGTGCAAGAGGTGGCTCACATTGTATGACTTGTCCAATTGAGCGAGGATAAGCCAACCAATGAACCTCAAACGGGGTATAGTGTTAAAAGTAGCGGTGGTTACTAATTGGTAGTCTCTACCAATGTATTTTTGCACTTTGGTACTAACTCTATTTGCGATCTAATGGATTAAGGAGATCAGGCCTGAATTCTATATGGTTTCTTGGTTTTTCAATACAATTCAACCATTAAACTATTGAAAGGTTACCTCATTGGTCGCAACTAAGATCACCTAACCTATAGCCATTACATACTTCAGACACTAAATGCCGGTTTCCCATGTTTCAGAGCGCGTTACAAATTTTAAAGTCCTTTTCAAGCGGTGTATTTATCGTTTTTTTTGCTTTTCTACCTCAAATTCTTGAGGCTCAATTTCAATTAAACGGTGATGCAGAATTGCGTCCAAGCGGATGTTATAGACTGACTCGTGACAGAGACAATGAAAACGGCAATATGCTTTCCACCGAAACAATTGACCTCTCTAAACCATTTTTCGTAGATGCACTTTTAAATTTTGGGGATAATAATCGATCTGGGGCGGATGGAATGGCTTTTATTTTTACCAACACAAATATGACGGCTGGTAATAGTGGTGAAGGCATTGGTTATCAAGGCATTACACCTTCTTTAATTGTGGAAATGGATACTTATCAAAACGGGGTTCGAAGCGATCCTGGATTTGATCATATCGCTATTTTGAGAAATGGAAATCCAGACCATGGAAGTAGTGACAATCTTGCAGGGCCACTTTCAATTCCAGGAAATATTGAAGATGACGAGGATAAATGTTTTATTCTCGAATGGAACCCAACTACGTTTGAATTGACTGTTTCACTTGATGGAAATCGATTGCGATATATTGGAGATATTGTAAATGATATTTTTGGAGGAAATCCTAATGTGAATTGGGGTTTTACTGCAAGCACGGGTGGCTCATCAAATAGACACCGTGTTTGTCTCAATGGCTCTACCAGTACGGTCGAACCAATGCAAGATTCAATTATTTGTTTGGGAGATACTGTACAATTAAATGCTTCTCCCAATGGTCTAATTTATACCTGGGAACCGGCTGATTCTCTTTCGGCTTTTGACATTCAGAATCCAATTGCCAATCCAATTGATACCACCGATTATTTAGTGACGATTGAATATCAATGTGGTTCAAGATTTAGAGATACGGTGGAAGTACTTCCGTTTTTACCACCAGTAGAATTTACACCAGCAGGCCCGTTTTGTGAAAGTGATACCAATCAATTATTGTTACTTTCTCCTGCGGGAGGAACGCTTTCTGGGATAGCTATTTCAAATGGACAATTCAACCCATCCGTCGCGGGCGTTGGGACGTTTGATATCAATTATGAGATAGAAGAGCGGGGCTGTTTGAATGATTCAACCATTACAATTACCGTTGATTCGCTGACGCCAATGGCCATTATGCCCTTACGGGAATTTTGTGAAAACGAATTAGAGATTGATATTGATTTTTCACCTATTGGTGGAAGTTGGAAGGGAGATGTCACGGTGGATGGAAAGATTTTGCCATCTGTTTTGGGTGCTGGCGATTTTCAAGGAACCTACGTTTTTACCAACGGAAATAATTGTACGGATTCAATTTCAGTTGCATTTAAAGTTAATCCAAAACCAGCTGTTTCCATAGATGATATTCTTCCAATTTGTTTAAATTCTGATTCAATTGCACTAAATACGACACCTATTTCTGGAGGTGTTTGGATGGGTGATCTTAATGATAGTTTGGTCAATCCTACTATTTTAGGTGTAGGAAATTTTGAAGCTATTTA
>CALDSS010000156.1 GCA_937924495.1 uncultured Saprospiraceae bacterium | reverse complement strand
AGTATGTCAATATCAATTATTCGCTCTCCCCAATGTCTTTTTCTTTCTCGTCCCATCTCCTTTTCAATTTGAAGACATTTAGCAAGTGTTTTTTTTGGAGTTAATTTTGGAAAAAATTTTAAAACTTGATTTAGAAAAATTGGCTGATCTTCCACGCCCCAAGGTTCAGATTGATAAATTTTTGATTTTTGAGAAATCGCTCCTACCCTTTCGTGAATTAAAGCTGCTGCTTCATTTAGATAAAATTCTCTATCGCCCAAGTTGGTTCCCAACAATATAAAAGCAAAGTCTTTTTTCATGAATTAGAACTTGTTTTTCATTGTTCTTAGATAAAACCTGCGATTAAGTCAGGTCTAAATGAAAAATTTCTTCTCCCTAACGGTCAATAAATTTTCCACTTCGACCTGACCACAGGATTTGCCTAAGAAAGATTCTTATTTAAGTCCTCAATCTTTTGGAACTCTTCATTCGTATGATAAAAAGTACCTGGTGCTAATTTTTGAGCTGCTGAAACCATTGATTGAGCGATGGTTTCAGAATACATCGGTTTTAGTTTATTCAAATTGCCTCCTGTTACTTTATTTAAAACTTCATCAACTGTTTCGACAAATAGTTTTTGAAACCCAGAAGATTCTTTTTTCTCACTCATAAAAACAGGCCGGAAGAAATGGGCTGACCAAAAATTCATTTTATTTATTTCTTGCTCCAAGGCGCCAATGACTCTTAAATGAAAAAAAGGAGATTTTTCGCTCGCTCCAAAACTACTCAGACAAAAAACCTGATTGGCTCCATTCTCCAAACACATTTTTGAAATTTTGGCAGGAACAACCAAGTTTTGATTGTGAAGCCTCTTTTTTGAAAAGGATTGATGAAAATACTTTGAGGCACAAAGAAATAGATCATTGCCCGAAAACCATTTTTTGGCCTCTTCTAAATTTGATTCAATCAAAAGAAACTGACTAAGTTTTTCGTGTTTTAGGTCTAGTTCTTTTTTAACTAAAACCTTAACCTCTGCGTAGGCAGGATGAAGCAATAAAAGGTCAACTAAGTGCTTACCAAGCACAGTTTCAGCGCCCCAAATTAATGCTACCTTTTTGCCCTTGTGAATTTTCATAAAAAAAAGACTTCGGCAATATACAAAACATGCCGAAGTCGTAAAGTGATCTAAACAATCAGACAAATATTCAATATGTCATTTTATAACCAATTTCTTTAAAATCAATTGATCTGATTCATTTAGTGTAATTTTCGCAATATATAATCCTGTGGCAATGTGAGAGATATCTATTTCTTTGAACTTTTGATCTTCTTCTAAGATAAGTTTTCCAGTATTGTCAATAATCTGAATGATTTTTATTTTATCGTCAGAACGAATACTTATTCTTTTTGAAGAAGGATTTGGGTAAATATCAATGTAGGCTGCTGGATCTTGAGGCTTTGTTCTATCTTCTACTTCTTCCAAACTATTTGAAATTAAAACTGGATAATCCTCTACCTCCCCGTAAACAAAGGTTCCGCATGGTTCAGGAAAACCAGTTCTACTCATCGCAACTCTCATTCGAGTAGTGCCCAATGGCTTATCATTTCCGAGATAGAATTGACCACCCAAACCTTTGGTTGGAACGCCGTTTAAAGGTCGGCCTAAAATATTTTCAAAAACTAATTCAGTACTTTCAAAAACTCCATTTTGATTATAATCAATCCAAGCTCTCCAATATTCATTGTGCGTACGCCAGCTATAGCCACTAATCAACCAAAGTTGATTTATTGATTGAGTACTAAGTTGTATTTCTTTATCATGAAAATAAGTATAGGTGGACTTGCTCGAAAGATTTGAAAACCCATTGATTTGTACCCCAGCTATCCACTCACTCCACGGCACAGAAGAAAATAAATCACAATAATCCAAATCACTCAAAGGCACTGAACAACTCGGAGGAGGACTGACTCTAATTATTGCGGAGCAGCTTTCGTTATCGACATCCATTGCCTCAATTGTCAACTGACCACTATTTATATTGATTGGCCCAATTTGTATTGATTGTCCATAACTGACACGATGATAAATTCCCGCAATCGTTGCTTCCCATTCTCCAGTAGAATTTCCGTTGGTCAATTTTAAATTAAAAAAATAAAAATCATCTTCTTGGCTGGGTGTTCCATTGTCTCTACATGTTTTGTTTGAAATCGTAGTGTTTAACCCACAATGCTCCTCTTTCAGTCTAATCGTTTGGGACGTTTCATCATCCTCTTTTGCAACACAACACACTCCGTTATTTGGGTGCGAATCTGGATCAGGAAGGGTGCTCTGGGTGACTTGAGCAAAAATTGGAATTTCAGAAAGTTGAGTTTGTCCATAATTTGAAAAATTGATGGTCAACTCAGCAGTGCCACTTGAGTTGAGATTGTTCACCTCCCAAATTCCAGTAAAGGAATTATAACTCCCTCCTTTTGCGGAGGAGGATACAAAATTCCATTGATTCAAGTGAATGCCAGTTGTCACAGAAGTTTGTCCTGTCCCGATGTTTTTTAGATAAAATGTAACTGAACCGATTTCTCCCTCTGTTAATTCAGATTTGGTGATGGATGATTTTAGTTCGATATCTGCATCAACAACTGGTGCTGGCTGGAATGTTATCGCAGACTCATCGTCCTCACGCGGTGTCTTAAAATAGGTATTTCCATTTCCGGGTGTGGAATCTACGTCATCTTCTCTGCAACTGATTACTTCGAAAAAGTCCTTGTCAATTATTGTCAAATCAGAAATTTGTTGTCTAAAAACTAAGGTAGCAGTTGCATTTGGTGGAAGTGTTGGAATGAACCATTCCTTATTTGTTTTATTGAATTGTCCATTTGAAACAGAAGTTCCCAAGTTGGAATAGTTGACAAATTTTAAATTAGGATAATGCTTGATCAAAACATTGGTGGCAGAGATTCCCCCTTTATTTCGAATAACCAAAGTTACATCGGTAGATCCGTTTGTAATTATATTTTCAGAAACAGAACTTGACAATTCTAAATCAACTCTTGGAGTTGGAGCAGCTCCTATTATCTGGATGTTAGTCGCTGTCGAATTGTTCAGTTCATTCAACTCGTTAATTTCATTTTTATCGTCAACATTATAAATCACATATTTAGAACCCGTACCCCAATCATTTGCAACAAACAAACTTAAGTTCAAGCTATTCGCACCAATTTTAGCTGAAGAAAGCACTCCTTCGCCAATTTTGACATCATTTGCATCAAAATATTGATCTGAGGAGAGATAGGCACCAACTCTAAAATTTTGATTTACAGCGCTTGAACCTATATTGTTAATAATTAAGCTTGCATTATGTAAAGTTCCGATTTGAAAGGAGGCGGAAGTTGAAGCATTGGTAACTAATAAATCTGGTTTTATAACAATTGGTTTTGGAATAAGCGTTAATTGATCCGATATATTATTAGTTGAAGCGGAAACGGAAATGTTTTCATTTCCGGTAATTGGCAAAAGCACTAATTTTAAATTTGCACTTGCATAGGCCGGTAAAGAAATAATTTCCCAATTCTTAGAAAATTGATTGTAAACGCCATGGGTACTTGATGCAGAGACATAGGCCAACTGATCACTATCAAAAGGAACAGAAATTTGAAGATATTGTGTTGCAAAATTGCTATTATTTTGTAAATTAATGTCAAGGGTTATCGGTTGGTTTCTTTCATATTGAAAAGTGCTTGAAGAAATTGAAATATTCAAATTTGGTTGAATACTTCCACCAATTTCAATTGGAGCATCATTAATATCGAAGAAAAAATTATTCCTTCCTCTTATCATGATACGAGCATCATTTGAGGTGGTATTTGGAAATTGAATAGTATGATTTCCATCATTGATAACATTTTCAGCTAAGGTATAGGGAAAGCTTTGTCCTCCATTCGTTGAAAGCAAAATATCTACATTCGGAGTTTGAATTGGATATTGATTTGTACCAGCAACCTCCCAAGAAATAGTTTTTGATGATCCTGAGGGAACAGATTCATTTGAATTAAAAGAATTTATTTTAAATGGCTTTCCTGTATTATGAACTTTGACTAATTGGTCTGCTGCGCTAATTCCTCCCTTTCCGTCCCTTACCACAATTTTAAAATTTAAGTCTCGTGAAGTAGCTGATAGAACCTCATGGCTCCCTTGATTTGCACCAGAAAGAATTGCCTTCAACTCTGGAAACATTCTTTCATTGGAATTAGAAGGGGCCTCAACTTTAAATAAGGGAGTAGTTTTATTGTTAATTATAGGAGTATTGGCATCTGCTATCGATTCCAAATCAAACTGCTCCCAAGAATAGGTCAACGGATCTCCATTAATATCAAAGGCAGCGGCTCTTAAAATAAAAGGAGTGGATGCAGGAATAAATTTAGTTGTCCCATTGTTTACAGATGGTGGAGTATTGTGTTTTTGAACAAAACTTGTGCAAAGGGTTTGAGTGGAAAGGAATTGATAAATTTCACTTTGAGCACCTACATTGAAAAAAGAACTACGTTGATTCCTAACATTATCTGGGTGACAAGACCCTGCATAGGACATGATGGTACTGCCACTTCCAATTTCATAGGCTGAACCAGGAAATCTATTCGTTTTACAATGCCCTACTTTTCCATTGAAAGAGTGCCCGGCACCAAATTGATGTCCAATTTCATGAACAAACAATCTTATGTTATTGACAGAGGGCGGTATGCTCATACCCGTGACTGCACCCGATTTTAAAGTTCTGCAAACAGATCCAATATAAGCTCTTCCACCTCCAAATAATGTTATCAAATGACCAAGTTGATAGTCGTTTCCGGCGTAAAGATTATCAATTGCGTTTTTCGCTTCACTAAGCAAACTAAGGGTATTAGTTGTTGTAAAAGGGTCTCTTTCTGGAACAGTATGAGGAATAATTGGAGTAACGACTTGTAATCTGATAGATAATTCTTTTTCGTAAATAAGATTAACTTGATTGACAAGATCGGCTAAAATTAATTCGGGTCTTAATCCTTTTTGAATGGCCTTTTCTCCAAATTCACCTGTACAAGTCATCGCAATTTTAAAAACTCGTAATTGGTCACCAAAAGAAAAATTAGTTCGACTCGAAATTTCAGAATTGAAAAAATTTACTTTTTGCGCTTCGCTACCACAGGAATGGACTTGGTCGTTTCCACTTTCGTATTTGGCTTGATGAAACGAGTTATCTTCTTTAGAAATAACATAATTACGATTTTTTCCAATGAAAATACCATTCAGACCATTTTCAGAAACTGAAAATCGGCCAACAATACTTCCATTTTCAGGATGAATTGCTTTGAAGGATTGATAACCATAAAGGTTCTCACCTTCTTTATCCATTATAGATGATTTTTCAACTTTAAATAGTTGAAAAGCGCCTTCAGGGTTTGGCAATTCCAAAAAAACATCGGAGCTTTTTTGAATTTGGTCAAATTCAGAAGGAACGAAAGATAATTGTTGGATTATTTTATCAACATTTACCTCAAAGTCGAACTTATGTGGAATTGAGTTTTGTGCAAAATGGTTTTGAGAAAAGAGGGTAATAAAATTAAAGGTGATGAGATACAAGACTAGTGCAAAACCACACCAGTTGGTCTCAAGATTAACTCTGTTCATAGTATTTGTCTGAAATGTCAGTGGGGCCCGATATTTCTAAGGCAAAAATAGAAAAATTATTCAATGTATTGCATTACCTAAAATAGGTATTTGTGCGTTAGGGAAAATCGAAATGACAAATAAGTTATTTTCTTTCTTCTACTAAATTTGATTTTCTAATTTTACATGAATGGTTTGAATAAAAACATAAAAACCTGAATTTGAAGTTAATACAAATAAGAAAAATATGAATAAATATTTATTACCATTGGTTTTAGCTTTCCTTCTGAGCGGAACCACCTTTGGTCAAAAAGAAACGGAAAAAGGGTGGGATGTATCCAATCCCCCTGGTGAATGGGGTTGGAAAGATGTAAATTTTACGACTGATGAAGGGACTTGGATGAACCTTGATGTGAGTCCAGATGGAAGCACCATCGCATTTGACATATTGGGAGATATCTATACGATGCCTATCTCTGGTGGAAAGGCAAAACCCATTCGGCGAGGGCTTCCTTGGGAGGTACAACCAAGATTTTCACCAGACGGAAAAAGACTCTTGTTTACATCAGATGCTGGCGGAGGAGATAATATTTGGGTTATGAATTCAGATGGCACAAATGCCAAACAGCTCACGAAAGAAGAATTTAGATTAGTAAATAATCCTGATTGGACGCCAGATGGAAATTATTTTGTAGCCAGAAAACACTTTACAAGTTCACGTTCCTTAGGTGCGGGTGAAATTTGGATTTATCATATAACAGGTGGTGAGGGGTTGCAATTGACCAAACGAAAAAATGACCAACAAGACGTAAACGAACCTACTGTTTCTCCTGATGGTCGATATGTTTATTTTAGTGAGGACATGTATCCAGGAGGATATTTTCAATATAACAAAGACCCAAACAATCAAATCTACGCAACCAAAAGATATGATAGAGAAAAGGGGAAAGTTGAAAATGTAATTACTGGGCCTGGTGGTGCGTGCCGACCTCAAGTTTCACCTGACGGAAATAAAATCGCATTCGTGAAGCGAGTTAGAACCAAAACAGTTCTTTTTATTCATGATTTGAATTCAGGGGTCGAAATTCCAGTGTTTGAAGGACTGGCAAAAGACCAACAAGAGGCTTGGGCTATTTTTGGTGCCTACCCTGGTTTTGACTGGACTCCTGACAATCAAAATATTGTAGTTTGGGGTAAGAATGGAAAAATTTGGAAAGTAAATGTCAATTCAAGAAAGGCGACTGAAATTCCATTTTCAGTTGATGTAAATCATAAAGTGGCCAAAACTGTTCGATTTAAAAATAATGCTTTTGATGAAAATTTTGAAGTTAAAGTGCTTCGGAATTTGATTACGGCACCCAATGGAAAATCCGCTATTTTCAATGCGCTCGGATATTTGTGGAAAGTGAATTTGCCCAATGGCAAACCAAAAAGATTAGTAAAGGGAAGTGAATTTCAATTTGAACCCACTTTTTCAAAAGATGGCAGTAAAATAACTTACGTTACCTGGAATGATGAAAATATGGGAGCGGTTTGGGTTGCAAATTCAAGCGGCGGTGGCGCCAAAAAAGTTACGACGGAAAAAGGAATTTTCAGGAATCCCAGTTTTTCACCTGATGGGAAAAATATTGTTTTTGAAAAAACAAGGGGCAACCACCATCAAGGATATACTTATTGTAAAAATCCTGGTTTGTATTTAATTTCTACAAATGGAGGTGATGCTGAGAAAATTTCCGACAAGGGTGAATATCCTATTTTTAGCCATGACGGAAAAAGAATTTATTATCAAACTGGTGGGTTTATTTTTGGAAATCTAACAAAATCTTTTGAAAGTATTGATTTGACTGGCAATGATGTGAAAAAGCATATTGACGGAAAATATGCACAACGATTTGCAATCAGCCCAGATAATGAATGGATTGCATGGTCGGAATTATATAAAGTATTTATTGCTCCCTTTCCTAAAACTGGCAAAACAATAAGTCTCTCGAAAGGTGCAAAATCTGTCCCTGTTTCACAAGTTGCTAAAGATGCTGGAATTAACCTTCACTGGTCTTCCGATAGTAAAAAGCTTCATTGGACGTTAGGTAATGAATACTTTAGTGACGAATTAACAAACAGATTTTTATTCTTACAAGGCGCGGTGGATAGTATTCCGCCAATTGATACCGTTGGTCTAAAAATTAATTTTGAATTAGAATCTGATAAGCCTTCTCAGTCAGTTCTTTTGACTAATGCAAGAATCATTACGATGGAAGGAGACGAAGTAATTGAGTCAGGAAGTATTTTAATTAAAGACAACAAAATCGAGGAATTGGGTTCAAATATTTCAAAACCATCAGGTGCCAAAGAAATTGACTGTTCTGGCAAAACGATTATGCCCGGAATCATTGATGTCCACGGTCATTTAGGAAATTTCAGGTTTGGTCTTTCTCCACAGAAACAATGGGAATATTATGCAAACCTCGCTTATGGCGTGACCACAGCACATGATCCTTCCAGTAATTCAGAAATGATTTTTAGTCAATCTGAAATGATAAAAGCTGGAAACATGGTAGGCCCTCGCCTCTACTCTACTGGTACAATTTTATATGGTGCTGAAGGAGATTTTAAAGCCGTTATAAATAGTTATGAAGATGCATATTCTGCCATAAAACGAACAAAAGCTTATGGTGCATTTTCAGTAAAAAGTTATAATCAGCCACGTCGAAATCAACGGCAGCAAGTCATGAAAGCGGCAAAGGACTTAGAAATTATTGTTGTGCCAGAAGGTGGTTCGTTCTTTTACCATAATATGACTCAAGTGGTGGATGGGCATACTGGAATTGAGCATAACATCCCTGTTGCACCATTGTATAAGGATGTAATAAATCTTTGGAAAGAAACGGATGCTCATAACACGCCTACCCTTGTTGTAAATTATGGATCGGTCAATGGAGAATATTATTGGTACCAAAAAACTAATGTTTGGGAAAAAGATCGACTGCTAAATTTTACACCACGACCCGTTATTGATTCACGAGCAAGACACCGAACAATGTTACCTGATGAAGAATATGAAAATGGACATATTTTAACATCAAAAAGTTTAAATAAACTTCAAAAATCTGGAGTGAATATCAACCTCGGAGCACATGGCCAATTACAAGGTTTGGGCGCACATTGGGAATTGTGGATGCTCCAACAAGGGGGCATGAGCAATCATCAAGCCTTAAAATGTGCCACTATAAATGGCGCAAAATATTTAGGAATGGATCATCAAATTGGTTCTATTAAGAAAGGAAAATTAGCTGATTTGATTATTCTGGATAAAAACCCGCTGGAAGATATACTGAATACAGAAACCGTTTTTCAAACTATGATCAATGGGCGATTGTATGATTGTGACACCATGAATGAGATTGGAAATGAAACCACAGAGCGGTCTAAGTTTTATTTTGAAATGGAAGGCGGAAACAACGCCTATCCATTTTATATTGAAACTGAAAGCTGTATGAGACCAAATTGCCATTGCGGTCAATGACGTCGTTTAAAAATAGATTTCAAGCTGCAAAATTCAAATCTAAAGAACCAGATTTTGTAAAATTAATGAGCCGTAGCGATGCTATGCCTCATTAATTTTACTTCATCAGAACCTCTATCTTCAAATTTTCGCTTCTGAACTCCATTCTTAAACAACGTCGATAAAAAGTGGACTCATCAACCAACTTTTTTATCTAATTGTGAATCAGTTACTTATAGTTAGAGAAAATCTTAAAAATTTTTATCATTCTCGAAATAAAGTCCTAAAATTGCGAGTGTGAATAATCAACCTAATTTTAAACAACAACCTTTTCAAAATCTATTCAGATAATGAGAATTGCAATAAACCTTTTATTTTTCCTTTTAGCTGCAGGATTAGCGTATGTTTTAGCAGGTACTATTCGAGAACCAATTGCTTTTGAGGAAGAAAAATCTAAAAGAGAAAAAGTAGTCGTTGACAAATTAATTAAAATCAGAAAAGCTCAAGAATATTACCGAGCTATCACTGGAGAGTATGCACCAAACTTTGATACTTTACAACAGGTATTGGCCTCTGGAGTTTTCACTATTACAAAAGTGGAGGGTGATCCTGATGATCCTACTGGTGGAAAAGTGATTTACACGGAGATTGAAAAATCTTCTAAAGATTCTTTGGCTTCCATCGGGTTTACGTATGATGATTTAGCTTCCATTCCATATAGTGATGGTAAAACGTTTAATATCCAAGCAGATACAACAACCTATCAAAACACACTTGTACATGTTGTAGAAGTAAGTACAAAACGCGTTGATTTTATGGGGCCGTTTGCAGATCCAAAATTTGCGAAGTATGACAATACTTACGATCCAAATTCAATTTTGAAATTTGGAAATATGAACACTCCAAATACATCTGGTAACTGGGAGTAATTCAAGTCCAAACTTGAATAAGCTTTTGATAAATGATAGAAAAAGAAATCGTTGAAAGCAGTTTTTTAACTGAAAATTCAATCTTCTACGAACTGTCCATCCTAATCGGGGTGGACAGTTTAATTTTTGTTGTAGTTGATGATAGGAAAATGGTGCTTGCGCTTAAGCATTGGCGTTTTGAAATTGTTTCCTCTAATCCTATTGAAAACTTCAAATCCACTTTTAGGAACGAACCCATACTAAATCTGAATTTTAAGAAAGTCCAAATCGCTTACTCCTCCAAATCATTTACCCTAGTCCCTGAAAAGCTATATAATGAAAGCCAATCTGAAACATATTTGAAGAATATCGCTGAAGTCTCTTCTTGGGAAGAAATATTTACAGATTACATTCCTTATCAAAAAATTTGCAATATTTTTTCAATTCCCAAAGATATTAAGTCTTATTTCTTGGATAAGTACCCAGAGGCCTCATTTTATCACTCGACTACTGTTTTACTAAACAGTTTCTTAAGACTGAAATCAGATTTGGAGTCCAAAAAACTATTATTGAACCTATCCACTGGAGCTTTAGACATAATATTTATTGATAATGGGACTTTGAGATTGCTGAATAGCTATGATCTCACCTCAGGGAAAGACCTACTTTATTATTCTTTATTGATTGTAGAACAATTTGGATTGGAACAGTCTAAACAAGCCGTGTGGATTACTGGAAATATTGATGAAAACTCTGACCTTTTCCTCCAATTGAGAAAATATCTTCCTCAATCACAAGTGTTAAATTCTTATGTTGGTCTTCAAACTGGACCAAAGTTTCAAAAACACATTGTGCTGCATAAATATTTTAATATTATTCATTTTCCAGTTTATACAAACGACCCAAATTTATGAGAATAATAGGAGGAAAATTTAAAGGAAGAAGGTTTGACCCGCCTGCTAAAAATTGGCCAACTCGCCCTACGACTGATTATGCAAAAGAGGGACTTTTTAATATATTAATGAATCGTTTTGATTTTTCAGAGCTTAAGGTATTGGATCTCTTTGGCGGCACTGGAAATCACAGTTACGAGTTTATTTCAAGAGGATGCACGGACGTCACATACGTGGATAAATTTTATGGGTGTATAAAATTTGTAACCAAAACTGTAGAAACACTTGAAATTCAAGACAATATAAAAATAATTAAGGCTGATGTATTCAAGTTTATAGCTTCCAGTAAGGTGCCTTATGATTATATTTTTGCTGGCCCACCCTATCCTTTGCCTAATATTCCTCAAATACCAGACTTGATATTTCAGCATAATTTACTAAAACCAGAAGGTGTTTTTGTCATGGAACACAATCCAAATCACGACTTTGATAGTCATCCAAACTTCACCCAAAAAAGAAACTATGGAAAGACTATTTTTTCTTTTTTCGAAAATGTTTAACCCTGCCACTCTTTCAAGCAATTCCATAATAGTCTTTTTAGTTTCTCGTCTTTCTGAATTGAAGATAAAGTATCAGATTTTAGAACTTTAACTCCGTTAACTTGTACTACCCTATAAGGGTTAAAGTTTACATTTAAACCGAGTTGATTTGGTTTTGTGCCAAACAGGAAAATGTGTTTTGGTTTTCGGAAGGTTTGGAAGAAGGAAAGGTTGTCTTCTGGTTTTAGAATACTTAAATAAGTGTCTTTCTCAAGGTCAATTTTTAATGCCTCAAGAATTTTTGATAAAAATAAAATCAAAGATTCTATTTCACTTTCGTGGGTTACATATAGAAATATGCCCTTCTTTCCTTCTCCTGATACTTTGATCTTCAAACTTTTTTCATCAGGTTTTAAAATCAACTCTTTGTCTGAAAACATAGTCTTCAAAATATTATTTTATTTTTAATATTCTTACAGAATATAATATATGATTGAGAATAAAAATGGGCTGATTTCAGAATATTTCTAAAATAATCCATAATTTTGGATTGCCCGCCATTGAATTTTCTTCTACACAAAATTAAGAAAAATCAAGGCTTACCATTTATTCCACTATTCAAAATTGACATTAATGAAAATCTCTATTACTAAATCTTCAAATTCGCGACTCCCTAATGTAGATTTTGACAACCTACCTTTTGGTCGGACATTTTCAGATCACATGTTTGTTGCGGATTATAAAGATGGCAAATGGGGAAACTATAAAATTGTCCCTTTTGGGAAAATGGAAATGCATCCAGCTATGATGGGATTACATTATGGGCAACTGATTTTTGAAGGTATGAAAGCCACTCAAAAAGAAGATGGAACGCCTGTATTCTTTAGACCTCAGATGCACGCCGAGAGATTGAATAAGTCAGCGGAGAGAATGATGATGCCTCCTTTTCCAATCGATGACTTTTCAAATGCAATCCACACTTTAGTTGCTCTTGACAAAGGTTGGATTCCTAAAAATGAAGGAAGTGCTTTGTATATCAGGCCTTTTATGTTTGCCACAGATGAGTTTATTGGTGTTAGGCCCTCCTCTACTTATAAATTTGTGGTTTTCACTGGGCCTGTTGGTCCATATTATCCAAAGCCTATTAGTTTAATTACAGAACAGAAATTTATTAGAGCTGCGCATGGAGGTTTTGGAGAAGCCAAAGCTGCTGGCAACTATGGAGGGTCCTTATTACCCACGGATATAGCCAATAAAAAAGGTTTTGATCAAATTCTATGGTTAGACGCTAAAGAATTCAAATATGTACAGGAAGTGGGGACAATGAACTTGATGTTTATTATTGACGATGTTTTAGTAACCCCTTCTACTACAGGAACTATCTTAAAAGGAATTACAAGAGATTCTATTCTTAAAATTTGCGAAAACAAAGGAATCAAGTTTGAAGAAAGGTTAGTTGAGATTGATGAAATCGTCGAGGCTCATTTGGATGGCAGACTTAAGGAGTGTTTTGGTGTGGGTACAGCTGCTGTTGTATCCAATGTAATCAAAATTAAGCATGGCGAAGTGGAAATGGATTTACCTCCAATTGAAAAAAGAACTATCGCAGCAATGCTAAAGAGTGAAATCAATGGCATCAGATCTGGAAGAATTAAAGATAAATTTGGATGGGTAGTTCCCGTAAAAAATATAGAAACTATTTCGGTCTAAATTTCCCAAACCTAAAAGTCTAACTTTTTTCTTTGGCTATTCACATAGGCTCTCCATTTTTCTAAAACGGAATTGAAGTCTTGTGGCAATTCAGCATGAAAAATAAGTTCTTCACCAGTTATTGGGTGTATAAAACCAAGTGATTTTGCATGCAATGATTGCCGTGGCATTAACTTAAAGCAATTAAAAACAAATTGCTTGTATTTGGTGAACACAGTCCCTTTCGAGATTTTGTCCCCTCCATATCTTTCGTCACTAAAAATTGGATGGCCAAGATGAGACATGTGACACCTAATCTGATGAGTCCTTCCTGTTTCAAGCCTACATTCAACTAAGGATACATAATATAAATCTTCCAGAACTTTGTAATGTGTCACCGATTGTTTACCACCTTCCATCTCCTCATTATAGACCATCATTTTTGTCCTATCTTTTGGATTTCTCCCGATACGGTTGCTAAGCGTTCCTTCTTTTTCTAAAGGACTGCCCCAAACCAAAGCCACATATCGGCGAAAGATAGTATGCTTATAAAACTGCTTACTAAGGTGATTTAAAACCTCAGGAGTCTTACCAATAACCAAAAGTCCTGAGGTATTTTTATCAATTCGGTGTACCAAGCCAAGCCGATTGAGTGGTTCCCCATCCTTTACCGGTAAATTTTTAAAATGGTAAGCCAGAGCATTGACAAGTGTTCCGCTATAATTTGCTACTCCGGGATGCACAACCAGTCCAGCAGGTTTGTTAACAACTAAGACATAATCATCCTCAAAAACAATATCTAACGGGATATCTTGTGGAACGGGCGGAACTGAATCTTCATACTCTTTTTTAAAAGTAATTTCGATTAAGTCATTCGGCCTTACTTTATAATTAGACTTAATAGGTTCTCCATTAACAGTGACTAACCCCTTTTTAATGGCATTCTGAATTCTATTTCTGCTTAGTTTTTCAGTTTTTGACAATATAAATTTATCAATCCGCACTTGTGCTTGTCGTGGATCAACTTGAATTTTTTGCTTTTCAATGAGCAAATCTGTTAACGAATCGTCCTCTAAATCAATGAAACTCATACCTTAATGCGTTTATTTGGAACAAAACTAATAAAAATAAAATCCCTGTTTATGATTATTGCCTGTATCCAAAAATTTTGTGAACATTGACCTTTCAAATGTACTCTTGTGTTTAATAAAAATTGAATCTTACTGAACATGAAATATTTCTATATTTTTCTATTTTTCGCCTTCGGTTTTTCATCTGTCAATAGCCAAAACGACCATAAAGACTACCTTCCGAAAAATATTGTTAAAGGTTATTCGGGGAAGTTTTTGGAGTGGGTTGTAGATTCTATTTATTGTTATAAATATAATGAAGATGCTGGGCAAATAATTGAACATGTAAGAACCTTTAATTTAGAGTTTGCAAATGATGGACAGGTTTCTAAGGAGCTAACGGAAGTTTTTGAAGATGGGAAATGGCAAAAGAATCGATTGCTATCAACTGAATATACTTCTGGGTTTAACACTCAAGTGGAATTGTTTGAAATGTGGGATAATACGCAAGGTGCCTGGATAAAATCTCGTAAAATATCTTATTCCTACAATGCTGACGATTTATTAACCGAACTTTTAGTTGAAAACTTTATTCAGGCAACAGGCCTCTGGGAAAAAGAGTCTCGAAACATATACGTGTACTTTAATTTGGCTGAACCTGCTGAATTTACCTCGCAAATTTGGGAAGAAGATAAATGGGAGAACTTCTTTCAAATTTTTTACTCTTACAATTCCAATTCTCAAGTAACTTCTTCCATTTTTAGAAATTGGGATGCAACATCTGGTAAATGGATCAATGGAAATCAAACTTTCGATTCTTACGATTCTGATTTTAATCTAACGAAAACGATAAGAGAAATTTGGAATTCAAACAGTAGCGATTGGGACAATTCCACAAGAACAGCTTACGAATACGTTTCAGTTGGCAATCTGGATAGAGTGATTAATGAAATTTGGATTAATCAGGACAGTACTTGGTCATTCACTAACGATAATTTGTATGGGTATGATTTTAGGCAACGAAACAATGAATTTACAATTAGGAATCATGACGGTACTGAATTTCAAAATTTCTATCGGAATAAACGAAAATTTGACAATTTTGATAATGTCGTAAAAGCTGAAAATCAGTTTTTTCAAGGTGGATTTTGGGTAAATGAAAGTTATTGTGATTTGTTTTACAATCAACGTGAAACCTCCAACACAAAAACTACATCACCAAATTTTGATAAAACACTCAAGAAAATAGGAAATAATTTGTTCATTTTACAAGACAAAGATGCAAGCAATAGTCCCCTGACTTTTAGAGCTTTTGACATTTCTGGCAAATTAATTTATTCGCAAAAAGTGTTTTCCAATACCCCGTTTTTTTTAGACATAAGCGGAGGAATTAGAGTGTTAACCATCTACTCTGATGAAGGATTGGTTTTAACAAAAAAAGCGTTTTTCAACAATTAAATAAAAGTGGCATTTTAGTTGTACTCGATAAGGCATCTTGGAATATATAGAATTCATCTGATCGATAGAAACTTGCTTAAACAACTATCATCAAATGAATCTAAATCGTTCCTTTTATCCTTACTCCCCCCCAAATTTTCAGCTTAAAAAAAGGGGGTACCATGAGACTTTTATTATTGATTTTGTTTACATTGTTTGGCATAGTCCTCTACGGGCAGCACTATTCAAATTTTCTTCCTAAAAATATTATTGAGATTTCTCTTTCAGGTAATTGGGTGACTGATTCTATTTATTGTTTTAGAAAAAACGATAATACCAATCAAATGGAAAATGATTTTAGAGTCTATAACCAAGAATTTGATGACAATGGGAATCTAATCTTGGAATTGACTCAAACCTATTCTAATGATGTTTGGGTAAATTTCGTCATGAAAAAAAGCTCATTTGATAGCAGCAATCGCTTGCTCGAAACGACTACCGAAAGTTATGACATCGAAAGACGTGGTTGGCTATATTCCAACAAATCGCTTTTCAAATATAATACAAATGGCTATTTACTTGAATTAGAGTATCAAGAATATGATGGTAGTAACTGGAATCGTGTTTTTCGCAATCAATACAGTTATTTGAACAATGAGGACCCGATTGAATTTTCACAACAAGTATTTGAAAGCGGATTCTGGAAAAACAACTTTAAAGTTTATTACTCCTATAATGGTTCAGGACAAATTACTTCTTCTCTTTTTACTCAGTGGGATTCTGCTATGAACGATTGGAGAAAAGTCAATCAAACATTTGAGTCTTATGACAACCAAAATCGGCTTTCTCAATCAATTAGAGAAATATGGATACCTCAAGAAGCTCGTTGGCAGCTCTCATCAAGAGAGTCGAGAAATTATGATATTCAAGCTGAAATTTCAGTAGAAGAACGATGGCAAGAGTTTGATTCTACTTGGGTGCCAGAGCGAGATATGGAAGTATTATTCAATGAAAACAACAATGAAATTAATCGTATTGAACGAGTTTTCGAAAATAATACATTTGAAAATTTCTTCAAATCTGAAAATGAATATGACGACTATTTCAATCTAAAGTTCAATTACAACTATCTGTATATCAATGGTATGTGGGATTTAATCTCAAGGTGTAGCTATTTTCAAACTCAGAAAACATCCTCCAGCAAAGAAGTAGTATTACGTGAAAAATTGAATTGCAAATTTCCAAATCCAATCAATAATCTATCCTCAATTAGCTGCGAAAATTTTGAGGATGAACTTGTCATTTCCTTAATGAATTCTACTGGTCAGGTTTTAATGAGAAAGGAGTACGCTGAAGATTTTTTCATTTCAGGGACTTTTCCAGATGGGTTCTATTTTTTAACTATCTATTCAAAAGATTTAAGTAAAATATTTACAGAAAAAATTATTTGGACTAACTAATCTGAGGTGCGATCAATTCGATAATCTAACAATGATGATGCAGCTAACCTGTTAAAAAGATGCATGAAATCATAATCAACCTAGTCTCTCCATCACATCGGGGCAATTAGCTTTCAAATTGTGTTAATTTGAAGCAATTTGAGCGATTTTTTTGCCCAGCCAATTTTTATAATAAATATTGCCTGCGCTTTCATAGTCCTTGTTCAGTTTTTCCAGATCTTTTTGAAGAACAGATTTACTAACAAACCCTTTTTTCGCTCTAATTTTTGCAGCACGTTTTGTAAGCCTAAACAGATTGGCATAACCCAATTTGCGAGACTCCCACAAAAGATTATTTCTTCGCAAGAATAGCCTAAATGAATCGGCAAGGGAATACAAGGCTTCATCCTCTTCAAGATCAAAGTAAGTTTGGAGTAGCAACGCTTTCGCCCCTACACTATAGCGAGGATCTGTGTATTCAACCTGAAGCAACAAGCCAAGTACTTTTTCATGTTCTCCAATATTGTAAAAATAGGATGCTTTATTGAAGCTGTACGCATTTTCGGCTCGGTCAGGGTGAAGTTTATCTTTGTATTCCTCCATGAAGTTTTCTACCCAAGCTCTTTCGTCTAGCCTTGTACCAACCGTAATAATATTTTTGTAAAACCACTCTGCCAAGTATCCGTCTTCCAATATAGTTTCTTTTGCAAGCAAAATTTTATAAAGATTAAAAATTTCAGCCCAAAAATCTTTGATACCCTTATTGATTTGTCCAGTACAAAAATTTAATAAATAAGTGTAAAGATTTCTCTTTTCTGTGAAGCTAAATTGAGCATCATATTCTTGAATAAGTTTTTTGGCCTGAAAATAATCCTCCTCCGACCACTTATTCAACATTTTGAAAATGCTTTGATAGACTCTTATACTTGGGACGTCCTCATAAATATCTGCATTCGAAAATATTTCTTTGATACCAAAGTGATTTAAATCAAAGGAAATTTCTCTTTTCAGTACTCTATCTCTTGCAAGTTGTTGGCAAGCATTTTCTAATTTTTCAGATAAATAAGAAATATCAAGTAGTTTCTGTTTTTCTGTAAAAAGAGAGATTGGCAAAACAGTTCCTTGAGAAGTAGTGGCAAAATCATGCGCTTGAGCTTCGTTCAACCGACTTTTATAATAATCCAAATCACGGAAGGGGTTTTTGTTCAAAAGTTCCTTTAATTGGGTCATTTGTTTTTTTCCATGCTTAAATTGCTTTCTCTTACATAGGAATTTATTTGAATATATTTTATGTTTGTACTCCTCCTCCTTGAAAATTTCTGTCGCCATGAATTTTTCTAATAACCTCATAGTGTAGGTAAAAATAAGCGACAGCTTTTTCTTTTCATATTTGGTTTTTCCGAATACAGCTTCAAAAATTATTTCAGGTTGGCAAGTTTTTTCATTAAAATTTGGATACAAATTGCTCAGGTAATCCGTCAAAGACCTGACATCTTCACGTTTATTGTAATATGGAGAAGATACAAATTCTCTAAAATATGTCATTTCCTTGCGCGTCAAGGAAGTTAATATCGAAATTAGGAAGCTGTTTTCCATCTTTTTTTTTCAATTATTTGAATTGCTAAATATTTAATAACTAACTGGAAATCAATAGGATAGAAATAATTTAGCTGATTTTTTACTTCAATTTTTTTCAAAAATAATATAAAATTGTTCTTTTTTCCAATTGAATATTAAAACACCTTTGTGACACAAATAAGAATATATCCACAAAAACCCTTTTTAAGTTTTACACTCATTCGTGTTTGGAAAAAAGAATTACGTACTTTTCAAAAAACACAATTCATGAACTTTGTCTTGAAACCGATAACGATAATTGCCTTTACTTTCCTCTGCTGCCTTTCATCTCTGCAAGGCCAGCAACGTTGCTATGTCTTTGATGATCTTGAGGTCAATAAAAGAATAGCAGCCGATCAGGACGATCTTCCTTCAGAAGTTATAGGGACTGAATTTGGAATGAACATCTCAGCAGAGCTCTTTATAGGCGCTGATAGGAATTTCCTTTTTGAAGAAATGAAAGTCGTAGATGAAGATTTTGAAAATGACTTTATTCATGGACAAAATTTATCTATTGCTCTCCGAAATATTTCAGTCAAATTTGATTTTTCCGAAACCACTACCGAGCATCATTTAATTCAACTTCACGGATTTAATATTGATGGAGGATTTAACATGAGTGTGAATTCAGAAGTTTCGAGATTTTATTCTAGCCTTGAAGAAATACCCAGTTTTCCTTTGCCAGGAGTCACCTTTCAATCTATTGAGGTTGCAAGCGAAGATGGTTCAGGAGTCCATTTTGTTGCTACCTTAATATCAAACGAACCCATTCGATCGCTAACGTTTGGCGGTGAAAATATAGTTATTGATAATGTTTGTTATAATTCCATTCCGGAGTCTGAATGCCGGATCTATAATCCCATGAATGTGCCGATGTGTGGCTCAGGAGATTCACTTTCAGTGGATTTATACCTGAATCATACATTGGCTAATCCAGTTGTAATCGTAAGGTTAAATGGCCTTGATTTAGGAAAACAAGATTTCTCAGATGACAAAATAGAATTAAGAAACATTGCCAAATTAGACCTTTTGCCCGAAGAATTGATTTTTGAATTTGAAGGGTTGGATGACGGCTGTACCTGGTCTATGACCACACAAAAACCAAATTGCGTTCCTCCTGTTTCCAATGACTGCGAAATTTCTGAACCAGATTTGCAATTTACGCTGTGTGATGAAAATGGAGACTTCTATGCATTGTTAAATTTTGATACTATAAATGTAAATGACTCTTTTAACATCAGAGTGTCAGCCGGTTACAATCAAGATTTTGCATATACAGAGCTTCCAATTACGTTAGCCTTAAATGATTCGCTTCCGTGGATTACGAGTGATAATTTAGATTGGACTGTTCAACTCAGAGACTTAAAAAATAGTCAGTGCAGTACTGTTTTTAATGCAAATGGAAATACTCTTTGCAATAGTGGATGCGGATATACAAATCTTACCATTGATGATGTAATCTGCCAACCAAATTTTGATAGCGTTTCTCTTTCTTTTAATTTTGATACAATTGCACCAACTACTGATTCATTTGGAGTTTTATTAGACAATCAGTTCATCGGCAATTTTGGTTTTAATCAATTACCAATTCAATCATTTCCAGCCCTTAATTCAGGTCGAGAAATTCACTCACTAACCATTTTTGAATACGTTGGACAACCGTACCCACAATCCTGTCAAAATACGATTCATTTCGCCACGCCATGTAGAAATTGTCCATCAAACTTATCAGCCACATTAAATTCAATTCCTGATCAAAATGGAGATTATTCCTTCGAAATTGACCTTACTCAACCTGCCGATACAAGTGGAAGGTTTGAATTGTTTTTAAACTCGGAATTGATTGATACCTTCAGATATAGAGCTCTACCAATTCGTCAAAATTTCAATTGTCTTAATTTAAGTGACACGATAAATGTTTCAATTGTAGGATTAGACAGCTTGGGTTGTAGTGACTCGACAATACTTGTAATCAATTGTGATTCAGTTTGTTATGTCCCAAATTTCCAAGCAAAAGCAATAGATTGTACTCCCACGAACTTTGACTTACAATTAAATTTTGATCCCACGAACAATCCAGTAGAAGTAAAGGTTTCGGTGAATGGCAGCCCAGTTGGGTCGAACATGGTCGCCGATTCTTTGCTTTTCACAAACATTCCTATTCAGACAACTGCAAACCTCGAAATTGAGGTATGCGAAACCAACAACCCGAATCCCGATTGTTGTACATTCATCCAAATTCCAAATCCGTGTTCTATTCCACAATGCGAAATAGAAATCTTAAGCGCAATAGCATCTGCTTGCGACCCTGATGGGATGTTTATTATTGACTTAGAATTAAATGCAAACAACCCATTAGGAAACAGTTTTATCATTTTTGTAAATGGTGTTCTTCAGACTACTGAAAATTATTCATCCAATATTCAGCAATTTCAGATAGGGCCATTTGACGGAACTTTGACCGATGATTTTCAAATTACGATAATCGATGTAATAAATTCAGATTGTTCGGCAGCTTTTGATTTAAGTAGCCCAAATTGCAATCCTAATCCTTGTACTATTTCTGATGTAGAAGCGGAGGTGGTTGACTGCTCAGATTTCGATTATAGCTTGAAAATTGAATTTGAATATGAAAATCAGGAAAGCATCTTTTTTGAGCTTTGGATAGATGGAGAAAACGTTGGTTTCTTTCCATATAATGCAATACCACTAACTTTAAATAACCTTCCAAAAAATAGCAATACAGAAATAAATATTCAGATTAACGATCTGGATAACCCTAGTTGTCTTGCATCTGCTTTAGTTTCTAATGTTTGCAATGATTGTAAAATATCAAATTTTAAAGTTGAACCACAAGCTTGCAACAATGATCAAGAGTTTAATTTTCTGATTAATGCTGAAATTGATGCTATCCCAACTGACACTTTTTACATTATTATCAATAATCAAAAATATGCTGAATTACGGTTTTTAGATTTGGCCAGCTTAGCTACCGATGGAATATTGGTTGGTGGATTTGATGGTAGTACTTTGAACGGCTATACAGTTGAAATCAGAAGCGTTAAATATGGATTTTGTGTAGTTGACACTACGCTACAATACCTATGTCCTCCTCCCCCATCTTGCGAGATTTCTGAGTTTACTTTAGATGTCAGTGATTGTGACCAAGATGGAAATTATTTTGTTGAAGTAGATTTTCGAGTTCAAAATTCCGTAGTAGATTCCTTCTCACTTTTTGTAAATGGTCTTTTGCTAAACAGGTTTTCTTACTCGAATCTACCATTAACTGTCGGGCCTTATTTCGCTGATGGAGAGCAAATGAGATTTAATGTTAGAGACGTGTTAGATTTCGATTGCGGAGCAAATGGGCAATTTATTGAAGAAAATTGTATCCCTCCTTGTGAAATTAAGGCTTTAATTCTCGAACCATCCATTTGTGATAATAATGGAGCGTATATTTTAACTGTTGATGCGACCGTAGAAAATAGCACTTCCAATATATTTAGTTTATATCTAAATGGAACTTTAGAAGGAAATTATAACTACTCCCAACTGCCGTTAGATATTGGTCCATTAAGTGGAAACAATCAAACTAACGACGTAGAAATAAGAGATGGAGCCGATTTGGATTGTAGAATTGGCGGGAGTTATCAGGCGCCTTTTTGCCCTCTCCCATGTTCAATGGCGAACCTGATCGCTCAACCTCAAGCTTGCGATCCTGACGGAAACTTCTTAATGGATATTGATTTTGACTTATTAAATTCTGTTTCTGATTCCTTTCTCGTTTCTATAAATGGAGCTGAGTACGGCACTTTTTCAGTAGATCAAACAAGAAGAACCATCGGACCTTTTCCCGGAAATGGATCCGTATTAAATGTTTCAGTTGCAGACAAAATTGATTTGAATTGCAATACATCTATTTCTTTTCAATCGCCGGATTGCGTCGTAATAGAATGCCAGCTTTGGGATTTCAAAGCCACTCCATTTCCTTGTGATCAAAGTCAGCAATATGAATTAGAATTAAGTTTTCAGCATAGAGACGCATCCAATGAATTTGAATTAATTCAAGATGGTAATTCTTTAGGTAATTTCAATTACGCTGACCTTAATCTAATACTTGGACCTTTTGACGGAGACGGCAGCCAAATTGATTTTGAAATAATAGATTCTGATGATAACGATTGTCGGTTACAAGGAAGTGTAGAAAGTCCAATTTGCACACCTCCCTGTGATTTACGGGATCTACAAATAACGCAAAATGATTGTGATCCAGATGGGAATTTTACTTTTCAACTTGGTTTTCGCCAAAACTTTGCTTCTGATTCATTCAATTTAGAATTGATAGGAGCCAATGGTTTTCAAGCAAAATATTCCTATATAGATTTACCTATAACTGTAGGGCCATTTAATGGCGATGACGTTACCAATTACGCTTTTTCAATTTCTGATTTTGAATCACCAGCTTGCCGACTAGAGTTTACTGTCCTTGCTGTAGATTGCTTATGTGAACTTTCAAATATTGAAGCCTCGCCTACTGTTTGCGATGCAAATCAAAATTACTCTATCAATCTAGAGTTTAGTTACGAAAACGCAGGAGAGTCATTTTTATTAGAAGGAAACGGTTTTTCGCAAGTTTATAATTATGAAGAAATGCCTTTGGTTTTCGGCAACTTTCCAGGAGATGATCAATCCTACACCTATACAATTACTGATCAAAATAGAAGTGATTGTACTCTTCAATTTGTTGTAGATGGGCCAGATTGTGTGCCTCCATGCGAATTAAACAGTCCTGAGATAATTGAAACTATATGTGACAATCAAGGCATGTTTGATGCTATCATTGATTTTGAATATCACAATACAGGTTCTGCCTTTATGTTGAATGGGGACATTTATACGTATGCCTCCCTTCCAGTTAGGATTGGGCCATTCGTTGGAGATGGTGCAACCACCCAAAACTTGACAATTACTGATTTAGATAATCCAGATTGTTCATTACCATTAACCATTCCAGTAAGTTTTTGCGGAGACAGTTGCAACATAACAAATCTAAAGACGAGTGTAACTGCATGTGATAGTTTAGGTAATTTTGATTTGGCTCTTGAATTTGATTTTGATAACACAAACCAATCAGGTTTTCGGGTTACTGTAAACGGCATATCAGCGGGTTCTTTCCCATACAACGTTCCACAGCCTATAGCCTTAGGCTCATTTCCGGGCAATAATGTATCTGTTTATAATGTCGCCGTTTTAGACCTTGAAGATTCTGAATGTAACGCCTCCACTAAAGTAGGGCCAGTTAATTGTTTGCCTTGCGAGTTTTTGAATCTCACTACTCCAATTACCGACTGTGATAGTGACGGAAACTTCACAGTGTGGGTCGGTTTTGATGCACAAAACGGAAGTAATAGTGGCTTTAGCATTAGAGGAAATGGGATTAATTATGGTTCCTATTCTTATGATACTGATATTCCTACCCTACTCGGTCCTTTCTCAGGTGATGGTACCTCGGTTTACGAATTCCAAATCACTGACAATGGTGACTCGGACTGTTTTATTGAAACTACAGTAGGGCCAGTAGAATGCGAAACCAACAATTGTAGAATTTTTAATCTTTCCGCAAATCCAACTGATTGCAATGCGGATGGAGAATTCTTTGTTGACCTTCGATTTGAGTTTGAGGATGTAGGAAATAGCGGTTTTACGGTAAGAGGAAACGGGATGATTTATGGTCTTTTTGATTATAGTGACCCAACTGTGCAATTAGGCCCTTTTGTCGGCGACGGAAATACAGAATATGAATTCATTGTCATTGATAATGATAATCCTGATTGTTTAAATTTCACCTCCATTGGTTCAATTGATTGCAACGAATTTGATTGTAACATTACAAATTTAAACGTTGAATTAGGAGATTGTAATGGAGACGGAACTTATATGGTCGGAGTAGATTTTGATTTTCAAAACCCAATTTCAAATACCTTTGAATTACATACTACGCGTGGTCTATTTGGAATATATAGTTTATCTGATTTACCACTCACTATCCCTAATTTCGAAATAAACGGAAATCCATTTGATGCGGTTAGAGTATGTTTTTCAGGTAGTCACACTTGTTGTGCTTCTTCATTTTTCCCTACCCCAGAATGTGATGGCGATTGTATTGAATTTGATGCCTTACCAGCTGGGTTATCTTTTGATTTGAATGAATCCATTTTTGATACCGTCATTCTCGAAAATAATGTTCTGGTTACTACTAACTTCTTGTTTGGTGAAGATGGAAGTATAAAAAAAGATTCTGTTTTTATTGAAGAATCTAGTGCATTTTTTGACGCTTCCTATGGCGTTCAATTAACAACCATAAATTCAACTGTTGAATTTGAGTTCCCAGATTTTACGAGTTCGCCTTGTAGAGAGGTGACTATAAACTACTTCCAAGAAGGAGATTTTAATAACATAAGCATTAATGGCCAACCAACAAGAATTTTTTCAAATTTTGAAGAACTACCATTTGAAATAGCCGATGCAGTAATAGTCGAGATTTTTCCAACCAATTCAAGAGAAGGAAGTATAAAATTAAAAGGTTTTATTAATAATGTTAGAATTGGTGGAGATAATTTAAGTATCGATAATATATGCTACAACGGGTGTGAGATTACCAATTCTGTTTGGCCAGGAGATATCAATCTTGATAATCTCGTAAGTAATCTTGATGTTCTAAATTTAGGCGTTGCTTATGGTACTCAAGGGCCCTCACGTGACATGATTTCCACAAATTGGGAGGAATTACCCGCTGATGATTGGTTGCGGTTTTTTGGTAGATTTCAAAATTACAAACACGGAGATTGTAATGGAGATGGAATAATTGACATAAATGACCTTTTGGTAATTGACGGAAATTATGGCTCCTTCAATGAACCTATAGTTGAATTTCCACCAGAGATACCACCTGTCAGCGCACCAAGGATGTACATTGAGTATCCTGATCCATCCACCATCGAACCAAACACGCCATTTACAATGCGATTGATGTTAGGTGAGGCAGATAATCAAGTATTCAATTTATATGGATTAGCTTTCAACTTACGATTTGATGAAAATCAATTTCAATTATTAAATATAAAATATCCACCAAGTTGGTTTGGTGAAGTGGGAGAAGATCTGATTACAGTAGATAGAATTTTTGGGAATGAAGGAGTGGCTCATGTAGGAATGTCTAGAATTAATCAGGAAAATGTAACTGACTTCGGTTTGGTGGCAGAATTGGACGGTATCATAATTATTGATGATATTGTACAACGTCAAGGTTCTATTGATATGGAAGTGGACGGTATAGTTTCTATCAATAAAGATGAACTTACAGTTCCAATAAATGGCTCTGTCTCGACTTTAGACTTTACAATGTCAAGTACAATTAATACCGCAATTGGTAAATTAGAAGTATATCCTAACCCAACCAAAGAATTGGTTTATTTTGATTTGGATAAAGACCAGAAGGTAGAACAGGTGGAAATTTTAAGCTCAGATGGCAAGATGCTTCAACAAACAATACCAGAGGCAAATTCAATTTCTTTAGAACACTTCACTCCTGGGGTTTACACGCTAAGGTTTTTAATTGATGGAAACATCTATTACGATAGAATAATCAAGCAATAGGGCTTTTAAAGAAGGAATATATTCTTTAAAAAAAAATCCGCATCTTTTAATTAAGGTGCGGATTTTTTTTGTTCAACCGCTCATTCATTTGAATAAAAAATCCGCAAAAATTAATTTTAGTTAAAACCACACTACGAAGTGTGAATATTTTCAAAAAATAATGAATTTTTTTTCTCCAAAAACTAAATTTATTTTCAACTTTTTGACAGTATATTTTTCATAACTTATTGATTATCAATTAATTATAAAATATAATCATAATTTTATTTTCAATTTTTATCGATTTTTGTTCTTTTAATCAACTCTAATATGCTACATCTTTGTACTATCATTTAAAGTAATGATCAAACATTTAAGAATTTTTCCAGGGTACTAAATGCTGTTTGTTGAAAGCCAATTAGTACGAAATTTTTTCTGACGAAAGTTAGAATAATTTATAGTTAAGGCCACTCTTTTGGGGAAAGGGGTGGCCTTTTTTGATCTTGATACCAATCGATAAATTCATCTATATTTGCGGCCAAAAAAAAGTAAATGCTTAATCTGACAAATATTTTTGTAAAATACGGAGATCGAGTGCTCTTGAATGATATTTCAGTAAGCATATCTGTTAGGGAAAAAATTGGCCTAATTGGTAGAAACGGAGCTGGAAAATCTACCCTCTTTAAAATCATTGGAGGAATCCAATCTCCTCATAAGGGCAACATAGACCGACCTAATAATACTACAATCGGTTACCTTCATCAAGAGATGAATATTCCATTAGGCAAAACCGTCATGGATGAAACACTCTCTTGCTTTGAGGAACTTCGTGAGATTGAGCAAAAGCTCGAAGTGCTCACAAAACAAATGACCGAACGAACCGATTACGAATCGGACGCCTATTCAAATATTTTAATCGATCATGCTGATTTGAGCACTCGTTTTGAGATGCTTGGAGGAAGCAATATGGAAGCCAACACTGAAAAGGTCTTGAAAGGCCTTGGTTTTAAGCAAAAGGATTTCAACAGATTGACGGATGAATTTAGTGGTGGTTGGCAGATGCGTATCGAATTAGCTAAAATGCTTTTACAACGTCCAGATTATTTGCTACTGGATGAGCCTACCAATCACCTTGATATTGAATCAATTATTTGGTTAGAAAATTTCTTAAAAGATTACTCAGGAGTTGTGATTACGATTTCTCACGACAAGGAATTTTTGAACAATGTAACCAAGAGAACTTTAGAAATCGAATTGGGAAATTTATACGATTATAAAGCTCCCTATACCAAAGCAATGAGTCAAAGGGCTGAACGTCGGGAGAAGCAAATGAATGCCTTTAAAAATCAGCAAAAGGTCATTGCGCAGAAAGAAAGAACAATTACTCGATTTATGGCTAAGGCCACCAAAACGAGCCTTGCTCAATCTATGCAAAAGCAGCTCAATAAAATGGAAAGAGTTGAGGTAGCCTCTGAAGATACTGCTGCCATGAATTTGAGATTTCCTGAGCCACCACGGTCCGGTGGAATCGTGATCGAAGCTAAAAATTTGTCGAAATCTTATGGCGAATTAGATGTTTTGAAAAATATTGATTTTCAAATCGAGAGGGGTGAGCGAGTATCTTTCGTGGGGCAAAACGGTCAAGGCAAAACTACCTTAGCCAAAATTCTAATTGAAAAAATAAAATCATCTGCAGGCGAAGTAAAATGGGGTCATAATGTACACCTCGGATATTATGCTCAAAATCAATCTGACACCTTAGATCCGAAAAAGACTTTATTGGAAACAATGGAGGATAACTCCCCTGCCGAAATGCGTACCAAGCTGAGAAAAATATTGGGCTCATTTATGTTTAGTGGTGAAGATGTTGAGAAAAAAGTTTCTGTTTTGTCTGGTGGTGAGCGCGCGCGGTTAGCATTAGCTTGCATGATGTTGCGTCCCATTAATTTAATGGTGATGGATGAGCCTACCAACCACTTAGACATGATTTCAAAAGATGTTTTGAAACAGGCTATCATGGATTACGCTGGAACTTTGATTGTGGTGTCGCACGATCGTGATTTCCTAAAATCTTTGACAGATAAAACGATTGAATTCAGAGACAAAAAACTTTACGAGCATCTTGGTGATATTGAATATTTTCTTGAGAAGAGAAAATTGGAGAATATGCGTGAAGTTGAATTGAAAAAGAATCAATCTAAGCAAGAAGCAAAAGCGCTTACGAATGAGGAGTTTTCTGAACGAAAAAAACTCCAAAGAGCTGTTCAAAATTCTGAAAATAAAATTTCAAAATTAGAACAAAAAATAGCTGATTTTGAAACGAAAATGGGAGCGCAATCCTTTTATGAATCACCAAATGCTTCCAAAGTTATGGCGGATTATGAGCAAGCTAAAGTTGATCTTGAAAAAGCGATGACGACTTGGGAAGAAGCTCAAGTTGACCTTGAGAAATTTGAATAAAATATTCCTTTTTGACAAATCTATTTTTATCCAATCTTAATAAATTAGCGACAGCTGACAATCGAATATTGTTGGCGGTAAGTGGAGGCGTTGATAGTATGGTTTTGGCAGATCTGTTTTTGAAATCAGGAAGAAGTTTCGGAGTAGCGCATTGCAATTACGCTTTACGGGCGGAAGAATCTGATGAAGATGAAAATTTAGTAGAAAACTGGTGCGCTGTCAATCAAATTTCATTTTATAAAAAAAGGTTTGAAACCCAAAAAATAAGTAAGGAGCAGAAGATCGGAATCCAAGAAACTGCCAGAGATTTGAGATATACGTTTTTCGATAAAGTGTGTAAAAAACAGGGTTATAATTTTGTTGCTACCGCTCATCATAAAAACGATTCTATTGAAACCGTGCTTTTTAATTTTTCAAGAGGAACAGGGCTTAATGGTCTGACTGGAATTAAAAAGAAACAAGGAAAAATTATTCGACCGCTTCTACCCTTCTTTAAAAATGAAATTTTGGATTATGCCAAAGATAATAAGATCACATTTAGAGAAGATGCCTCAAATTCATCTAACAAATACAGTCGAAATTATCTTCGGAATGAAGTGATTCCAAAGTTTAAAGAACTCAATTCTGGATTTGAAAACAACTTTTTTAATTCAATTGAAAGATTAGAATCTACGAATGAAATTTTTCAATTTTTCATCAAAAAAGTAAAAGATGAAATTTGCTTGAAAAAGGATGGAAATATTCACATCATCAAAATAAAATTATTTGAACTGCCACAACCTACCTCCATATTTTATGAACTAATTAGACAGTTTGGTTTTAATTTTTCACAAACAAAAGATATTCTTTCAAAAAATAATAAGCAGCCAGGAGCGATTTTTTACTCCTCATCTCACAGGTTGCTAAATGACCGCTCTACTTTTATTATTTCTAAGATTGACGAATTGGAAAGATTAAAAATTGAGCTTTTCTCAAATTCCAAAGTTAAGTTTAACGGAAAAACTTTAGCTGCTTCAGAGGAGAGACCTATTGAAAATCAAGCGATTACCACCAATCCCAAGCTCGCGATTTTAGATGCTGAAAAATTAAAATTCCCATTAACTATTGAAAGCTGGAAGGCTGGTGATAGATTTTTCCCTTTTGGAATGAATGGAAAATCTAAAAAAGTAAAAGACTTTCTTTCTGATTTAAAAATTGATAGATTCGAAAAAGAAAAAGTACGTGTTCTAAAATCAGAAGGAAAGATTTGCTGGGTAATTGGATATAGAATCGACGAAAATTTTAAGGTCTCCTCTTCAACTACACATATCTATACATTTAAATTTTCATGATAAAACTTTAACAAATATAATTGACTGTCATATTAAATATATTCTTCCCATGTAAAGCTTTGACTCTTATCATATTAAATTTATAACATTATTTTTTCATATTTTGCGTCTTTCAAAGCAAAATTTAAGTGCTTGACACTACCTTGTAAAACCTCCTACTTTTGAAGGAATAAATAACCTTTATCCTCTCTGAAAAGCACGACCCTCCTTTTGTGCTATTTCTGAAACATCCAAAGAAGTATAAGTCTGCTTAAAAATTTATCTGTCGATAGATGGATTGCTTTTTGTATTAACCTAAAATAAGCAGTAAACGTACCATGAGATTTTACAAAACCAATCTACGCAAAGTGGGATTTGCGTTAGCATCAATTATTTTCCTAGTTTACTCAGGGAAAGCACAAAGTTTGGAATTAGGATTCTTTTCGGGTAAATCAAGTTACCTCGGAGAGATGCAATTTGAGTATTATGAACCCAACCATTCTAATTCTGCCTTCGGGGGCTTTGTGACTTTAAATTTCAACAAATGGATAGGGCTAAAGACAGAGTACATTACCTCTCGTATTTCGGGGAGTGATGCCAATCTAATTGATCCTGATCTTAAAAACAGAAATTTAAGTTTTCAGACTGATTTGAATGAGTTTTCATCCAAGTTGCAAATTAGTATTGCCACTTTTGGTAAAATGGCGAATAAACCGCTTGCCAGAACCTACATTTTTGGAGGAGTTGGACTACTGCGGTTCAATCCAAAAGCCAATCACGGAGGTCAAATGATAGAACTACAAAAATTAGGAACGGAAGGTCAGAATATCAATTCAGAAATGTCTCCTTACGACCTAACCGAAATGATTATTCCTTTCGGAATGGGATTTCAATTCAATCTTTCCAGTCGATTAGCAATTGCTGGGGAGTTAAAATTTCGCCATGTAAAGACGGATTATCTAGACGATGTAAGCTCCATGTATCCTGATATCGAAGTCTTGAGAGAAAAAGATCCGCTTGCAGCTGATTTATCTTTCAGAACTCCTGAAATTATCGAAAATTACGAGCACAATCCGGCTGGTGAATTAAGAGGAGACGGTAGGAAGTATGATACCTACTTTTTTGTGGGAGGAAACGTTTCCTATAAAATTATCAAGCAAAAGAAAGTAGATAAATTGCCTACTTTTTATGACGATCCAATAAATTAATAGAGCGACCTGGTTTTAAAAAGGGAGTAGATAAATTACAAATATCTACTCCCTTTGTTCTATTAAGAAGCTGATTTTTGCCTCTTCTTAATCCTTTCCCATCTTTTAGAATAGCCTGGGTAAATATCTTTTAGCTCTTTGGTTTCACCTTGAGCGGTTTCTATTTCCAAATCGTATCTAAACTGAACTTTAGTGCCAACCGGAGCATAGAAATAAAGTCTCCACGCATCTGCTTCGCTGGTCCCCACGCATCCGTTTGAATAGGCCTTTCCTAAAGTCTTTAAATTGGTTGTTGGATGTATGAGTTGCCCATATCGAGTTCCGTTGATTTCTGGCTCAATCCAAGGAATTCGAGGCATTTTGGTGGTTTTTCCATCATCTCGTTTGGTAACGCTATACCTTTTATTATTTCTTGGATTGATGAAAGCCGGATCTCTTGCAATCCTTACAATTTCACCATAACCAGGTCTGGTTTTTAAGTCAACATCTCTACCGGCCATCGCTAAATATCGCTTTGTATTTCTTCCTACTCGCACTGTTGTTTCATAAATCGGTGAACCGGCTTCCAAAATACTTAATTTATATTCTGGAATGTTTACATCAATCAAGGTTTTGGCCATCTGGTGCGTCAGGATCTCAGCCTCTCTTTCTGTAGGAATTCTTAAACTATCACCAGGTTTCAAAACAACAATAGATTGGGGATCGTAAACAAAATTTCCTTTTTCCATCAAAAGGTAATAATCCGTATTAATCAAAGTGTCAATTAGCCAATGATTGTTTCTCATGATAAGGTGCTCAGTGATTGGATATTCTAAAATGGAATCGTAGTGAGCGACCAAATCATCAATAAAATCAAAGTATTCGCCTGCCGTAATTTCCTTTTCAATGAAATGATTGCAAGCAGATTCTTTAATTATTTTCTTTTTAGTCTCAGATAAATGAACTTTATTACTTTCGATTTTGGTTGTTGCTTGAGTCGAATGATTACAACCAGTTGAAAGAACCATTCCCAAAACAAATACCAACCCTATTCCAAAATTGATGTTATTTCTCATGATAAATCATTTTGTGAAAAATTAAGAGGACTTTTTATATAGACGATTGCATTGAAAGTTTTGGTAAAAATTGTTTATCTTAAAAATCTATTAATTTTACTGTTTCTGTTAAGAATATTATTTCGAATTCAGTATTATTTTAAGTCATAAAAAGCTGATAATCAGCAAATTACTATAATTTTAGATTCATAATTTATTTAATCTATTTTAGTTAAAAATTGAAAAAAACACCATCTGAAATATTAAAAGAATACTGGGGCTACGACTCATTTCGACCACAGCAGGAGGATATCATCTGGTCTGTTTTGCAAGGGAATGACACCTTGGCTTTAATGCCAACAGGTGGTGGTAAATCTATCTGTTTCCAGATACCAGCTTTGGTTCAAGATGGCATTTGTATTGTTGTTTCCCCACTTATTTCTTTAATGAAAGATCAGGTGGATAATCTCCAAAAAAGAGGTATTCAAGCAAAAGCAATTTATAGTGGAATGTCCTATCGGCAAATTGATGAATTGTTGGACAATTGTATTTATGGTCGGACAAAATTACTTTACATTTCCCCAGAGCGGTTAAAATCTGAGTTGGCAATTGAGCGCATTTCTAAAATGAATGTAAACACAATTGCGATTGATGAGGCGCATTGTATTTCTCAATGGGGTTATGATTTTAGACCAGCCTATTTGGAAATAACCGAACTTCGTAAACTGCATCCCAAGGTTTCATTTATTGCATTGACTGCCACTGCAACGCCAGAGGTTGCAAAAGATATTCAGGAAAAGTTAGCGTTTAAGAAAGGAAAGATTTTTCAAAATAGTTTTGGAAGAGACAACCTTGCTTATGTGGTCAGAAAAGAAGAAAATAAGGATGAAAAATTAGTAGATATTTTAAAAAAAGTGCCTGGTTCGAGTGTAGTATATGTCCGAAATAGACGACGAACAAAAGACATAGCGATCTTTCTTCAGAAGCAACGGATTACTGCCGATTTTTATCATGCCGGGTTGGAACCAAAATTCAGAAGTCAAAAACAAGCAGACTGGATTAGCGGAAAAATTAGAGTCATGGTGGCCACCAATGCTTTTGGGATGGGCATCGACAAACCCGATGTGCGCACCGTAGTTCATCTGGATTTGCCTGACAATTTGGAAGCCTATTTTCAAGAAGCAGGGAGAGCGGGAAGAGATGGCAAAAAATCATTTGCTGCACTACTCTATTCTGATGGTGATTTGAAAACTTTAAAGAAAAATTTTGAAGTTTCTTTTCCTGAGCTAAAAGAGATAAAAAGAGTGTATCAAGCTTTGGGAAGTTATTTTCAATTGGCTACAGGAGGCGGACTTGGAACCAGTTATGACTTCAACCTAATTCAGTTTTGCGAAAATTTTAAATTGAAATTGCTGCCCACATTAAATAGCATTAAACATCTTGAAAAAATGGGGTGGCTGGCATTGACCGATACTATTTATATTCCATCTGCTGTAAAAGTAAAAATATCGAGAGAAGAGATTTATGATTTTCAATTGAAGAACCCGAAATTGGAAAAATTAATTAAGCTTCTTTTGCGTTCCAATTCTGGAATCTTTACTGATTTTGTTCCTATTTATGAAGATAAAATTGCTCTTAATTTTAGAGTGGAAGGTGAAAAAATTCAATCAATCTTGAACCTATTGGCCAAAGATGGAATCATTGAATATTTACCTAAAAAAAGCAAGCCTCAATTAATATTTCTTAAAGAAAGAGTGTCCATTGAAAATTTAAATTTAGATTCAACACTTTATTCATTTTTGAAAGAAAGAGCAAAATTTAGGCATGAAAAGGCTATAGAATATTGTACCACAGAAATCTGCCGTAGTCAACAATTGCTTGATTATTTTGGAGAAGTGAATTCCAAGAATTGTGAGGTTTGTGATATTTGTTTGGAAAGAAATAAATCCGACTTAAAAAAGGGCGATTTTGAAAGAATGAGTGAAAAGGTGAGTAAAATCTTAAAGAAGGAAGACCTCGAATTAAAAGAAATTGTGGATTCATTTCATGCCAAGAATGAGTTGAAAATTTTGAAGGTGATCGAATATATGGTTTCTGAAAAAATCATAGAAAACGATGATGGAAAATTTAAATTGGTAGCGCAATGAAAAAGATATTTTTCACCGTCACTAATGATTTGAATTACGACCAAAGGATGATTCGAATTTGTACCTCTCTATCAAAAAATAATTGGGATGTCACTTTAATTGGTCGCAAGAGGAAAAATTCACAACCACTTGAAAATCAATTTTTTAAACAAAAAAGATTAAGTGTATTTTTTCAAAAAGGGCCTTTGTTTTATTTGGAATTCAATCTTCGACTTTTCTTTTTTTTATTAAAAAAATCTGATTTGATTTGCTCAATTGATTTGGATACATTACCAAGTGGATATTTTGCTGCAAAAATGAGAAATAAGCAACTTGTTTTTGATGCCCATGAATATTTTCAAGAAGTACCTGAAGTAGTGAATCGACCATTTATTCAAAAAATATGGAAAATCATTGCCAATGTTTTTATTCCAAAAGTAAAAGGAGCCTACACTGTTTGCGAAAGCTTAAAAAAAGTATTTTCTAAAAAATACAACATTAAATTTGAAGTAATTCGAAATCTGCCTTTTTCAAAAAAGACCTATTTCAAAACAAAAGAAAGCCAAAAAAAAATCCTCCTTTATCAAGGCGCATTAAATGATGGTCGCGGATTGGAAGAAATGATTGAGGTAATGCCCAAATTAGAAAATTGTGAACTTTGGCTGGCTGGCGAAGGAGACCTTTCAAAAAAACTTCGTGAACAAAGTTATAAAATTGGGGTTGATGACCGTGTAAAGTTTCTGGGAATGATTTTACCAGAGCAATTGGTCGAAATAACTGCAAAGGCAGATATAGGTCTGAATCTATTGAAAAATAAAGGACTGAATTACTACTTTTCATTGGCAAATAAAACCTTTGATTATATTCAGGCTGGCATTCCAGCAATTCATATTGATTTTCCAGAATATCGAATTATTAATCAAAAATATAAAATCGGGGTTTTGATTCCAGATTTGAGTCAAGAATCAATTCTTTCAGGTGTTTCAAGTTTGATTCAAGAAGACTATTATCATTCTATTCAAAGGAATTGCATTGAGGCAGCAAAAGAGCTTACTTGGGAAAACGAAGAAAAAAAATTACTCAATTTTTACAATCAATTTATATGAGTTCATCAAAACAAACTGAATCCATATACGAACAAAATTTTCACCCTTACAGACAGGCAGCTCTGGGGGTTGGATTGACCATTTTTTTATTGTTCTTGGGTATGATAATGTCTGGAATGAGTCTTACGCTTCCTGAGAGATTTGCATGGATGTGTGCTGGTGCTACCTTGATGATGTTTGCCGTTTTTAATAGCATTTTTAGTTTATCTGCAAAAAATGGAATGGAATATTGGGGGCAATCTATGACTTCGTATTTGGCACTTTTGGTTGTAAATAGCCTGATTGCCTGGGGCGTTTCTGGAGAGACGGTTTACGAAGCAGGGTCATTTTCATGGATTTTTGTAGTGACATCAGTTTGTTACTTAGTTTTCATTTCCATGATGAATATTATGAAAAAAATAGTAGGCTTTGCTATGAAGGAAGAATGGAATCAGCCACGATTGCGGAGTAGAAATCGTAAAAAAAGGAAATAAAAAAGCCGTTGCAGATTGCAACGGCTTTTTTCGTGCAGTGAGAGAAATAGACTTAATCTTTAATCTCCTTACCTTCCTTGAAACCTTTAGAATTATTTTCCAAATTTAAATCTGCCAATCTACCTGTTGGATCAATCTGTACAGATTCAACATCACCTTCAACGCTCAGGTCATAGGTCGTATGTGTCCAATACCAATCTTTTGCTTTAATATAATTCACGCCGTTTTCAGAAGACTTCTCCCCTCTCATAAGGCCCAATGGTATCGTATAATTCATTTTCTTTCCGTTGGATAAGGTCACCTCTAAATCAATTGGCATTGGAAATTCACCATTTCTTTCTAAAGTAATCGTAGTGCGTTTACCATCCTTTTCAAGGTTCTTAATTCCATAATCAACAATCTTGGTTGAATTAATGAAATACTCAAGATACCAATCTAATTCCATTCCTGATTCATACTCTGCAATTCGGATAAAATCATTAGGATTGGGATGCTTAAACTTCCAATCATTGTAATAGCGAAGCATCAATCTGTTATGCGCTTCTTCACCAATGATGTATTGCAATTGTTCCAAAAAGGTTTGCCCACCAGTATATGCAGTCAACCAATAAGCATAGTTTGTGCTAAAGTGATCTGCGTGAGTTGACATTGGCTCTGCCTTACCGCTTTTAAAGTAGTTTCTATATCCAGTATAAGTACCAGCATGAGGTTGGTCACTGAACTCTCCCTTTAAGAATCCTTTGGATTTTAAGTGATTCATAATTTCAGTAGAAGTCCAACTTGTAAAACCCTCATCCATCCAAGCATATAGTGCTTCGTTGGTTCCCAAAACCCCCTGATACCAAGAGTGCATCAACTCATGAACAGAAACACCTACCAAACTGCCAAATCTTCTGTGCCCTGTAATCAAGGTTGCCATTGGGTACTCCATACCACCATCACCGCCTTGAATAAAGCTATATTGTTTGTATGGATACTCTCCGAAATTTTCATTGATATAATCGAAAGCGGCATCCATCACTTCTGGTAATTTTTCCCAGTTATCATTGGTTTCGTCACCTCTTTGGTAGAAAAAGTGAAGCACCGTTCCGTCTTTTCTAACCAATTTATCATGGTGATAATCTGGATCTGCACCCCAAGCAAAATCATGGACATTTGGAGCAATAAAGTGCCATGTCCTTGTCTTCTTTCGAGTTCGCTTGCCTTTTTGCTTTTTGGTATATCCAAATCCAATTTTTTCTGGATTTTGAAGATATCCAGTTCCTCCAATGATGTAATCTTTATCAATTGTGATTTTCACGTCAAACTCACCGTAGATGCCGTAGAATTCCCTTCCGACGTAAGGATTGGCATGCCAACCTTGATAATCGTATTCACACATTTTAGGATACCACTGAGCCATAGAGTAAGAAATTCCTTCCGAATTATCTCGACCATTTCTTCTAATTTGAATTGGAACTTGCGAATGAAATTCCATTTCAAAAACAGCTTGACTATTGGGTGCGATTGGTTCATTCAACGTCACTTCCAAAATGGTTTCTGCATGCTCAAATTGCACAGGTTTTCCATTCATGGACAATGATTTCACTTTCGTAAAACCAATTTCATCTTCACTCAATTTACTGATTCGATCATTCACTCTTCCATCCGAATCACTCAGCCATTGATTTCGAGCATCCATCATACTGTTTGGCTGAAAAGCATTGAGGTATAAATGGTAAAACACCTTGTTCAATTCATCAGGAGAATTGTTGGTGTAGGTAAATTTTTGCTTGCCGGTAAATTGATGTGTTTTTACATCAAAATCAATCTCCATTTCGTATTTACCACCTTGTTGCCATCTATCTGGTTGAGCTGACAAGAGTACTGGTAAAAAAAGTAGGGTGAGAATTTTTCCTAAGTTCATGAATAGATTTTTCTTTTTTAGACTGAAAATTTTCTTAACAGTTGCAAAATTATATTTACAAGAGATTAAAACGACTTTTTACAGTCATTTGTTGCCATAAAAAAAGGCACGTTCCCAAAGAAACGCACCTTTAAATTTTAATGGTTTAGATTTAGAATTTTACTCCCAAATGTGAATTTCACCTTTGCGATAATCAATCACGAAGGTTTTATTTTGAAAAAACGGAAGACCTAAAAGGCCATCAATGTTGTATCCGTTTTCGCCTTCATTAACATAAGACATATCGCTGAAAAGGAAATTCATTTTATTAATGTCGTATTTCTTTGAAGTGATATTTTCCAATTGACCGTTAGCTACTTTTCTGATGCCACCATCAAGTCCTTGCATCAATTCGTAAGTTACATTTTCAGGATTTAATTCCTCAAAGGACTTATCATCCATCAAATTCTTCTCTGCACCAGTGTCAATGGCAAATCTGTATTTCTTTCCGTTGATTTTTAGTTTGATGACTGGTAAATGTCCTTCAGTTTCGAAAAGGATAGTTACGTATCCTTTTGATGCTTTTAAGGTAGATTTCAAATCTTTTTTAGAAAGGATGGCTACTTCTTGATTTTCGAAATTCACTAAAACGGAATTGCTTTTTAAGATTTGGTAACCTATCAATCCGTCAGGGCTTTCCGAGTTTGCTTTGCCCATGTGGCTGATGTCTAAGGTGTATCCTTCCACATTTGTTTGCTCGAAATTTCCCCACTGGAAATTTTCTACCATCACCTCCCCTACTTTTATCGGCGAACTTACACTTGATGCTAAGACAAAACTTTCCGTTTCTTCCGTAGAATTGAGGACTAAACCAGGTGCGCCGGTGTCCAAAATGTAGTCCCCAGATTCACCGTTAACACTAACGTTAACCATGATTAATCCACCAGAAAATGTAAAATTTGAAATATTAGAAGCGGTTGGAGACGTGTTTTCTTTAGAAGAAGATATTTCAGTAGTTCCCATGTAGGCAATATTGTTTTGTGAGAACCCACAAATACACGCCATGGATAGAACTAATGTAAATATTTTCTTGGTCACGCCTAATTTAATTTTGAAGAGCTATCTGCCCTTTCACGTGATCTAAGTTACATTAAATTAACATTGGACGCAAATTAAATTTACAAAAAGTTTACATTGAGTTAACATTGGAGATTAAGACCTATTCGAATCTAAATAATTTTCGAAAACAGATTTGAACTCAACTTCATTGACGACATTGATTTTTGGGAAATCCAATTGTTTTAATTTTATTGAAATGTTTATCATTGGTTACTAAAAAATCTGCGCCTGCTGCAATCGCAAAATCCACAAATTTTTCATCATCAGGATCTTCTGGAATGAGCCGCCAGAAATAGTACTTGTTGATTTGGAGAATATTTGGTAAAATTTCGAAGACAGAGAAAAGTAATTCAGCAGTTTTAGCATCATAAAATCGTTCAAAAATTTCGGCATATTCGTCTAAAATATCTGTAGTCACGCAAAGGGTTAATTCGCCGCTCACCAAGGCGTTTTGTATCCAATGATTTTTTGAATTTGGGAAAACTGTAGTTAAAAGCACATTGGTGTCAATCACGACTTTCATCAATTGCTACTTTCGGTTATTGGGTTTGCCTTTATAAGGAGTTCGACGATGCTCATTCGATGCGGCATCAATGTCTTTTACAGAAATCCCCTTTTCCTCTGCTACTTTTTGAACATGCTCATTTAGCAGCTTGAATCTAAATTCAATCAATAATTTTCTTAATTCCTCCGTTTGCTCTTCGGTCAAACCTTGAGAGAAAAGTTTTAAAATTTCTACCTGCGCTGCGTTAAAAGGAGTTTGCAATGAAGAATCCATTTTTTAAATTTATCTATGAAGTTAAGATTTTTTAGTTGAAGTTGAAATTAAT
>CALDSS010000155.1 GCA_937924495.1 uncultured Saprospiraceae bacterium | reverse complement strand
GGGCAACTAAATAAGTTCAAGAGCAAGTTTCAAGTGCAAGATCAATTTTGAAATTGTACTTGACGTTTGTGATTGAACTTGAATTTGTTTCTTGAACTTGAACTTCAAAACCAACATACCCGCCCTCGTCGATGGCATTCTGAAAGGTGACCGTGTGCGCCTTGGTCGAGCTATTACCTTGATTGAAAGTACCAAACCTGCGCATCAGGAAATGGCGCAGCAGATTATAGAAAAATGTCTTCCTCATTCAGGCAATTCAATACGTCTGGGAGTGACTGGAACACCGGGGGTTGGCAAGAGTACTTTTATAGAATCATTAGGCAGTTTTTTGGTAGAAAAAGGGGAGAAAGTAGCAGTGCTGGCCATTGATCCAAGTAGTCAAGTGAGCCGTGGAAGTATTCTTGGTGATAAGACGCGGATGGAGAAGTTGAGCAATCATCCTTCGGCATTTATTCGCCCAAGTCCGGCAGGGGAAACGCTTGGTGGAGTGGCTCGAAAGACCCGCGAGACCATTATTTTATGTGAAGCAGCAGGTTTTAACAAAATTTTTGTAGAAACTGTGGGTGTTGGACAGTCAGAAATAGCGGTGCACTCTATGGTAGATTTTTTCTTGCTTTTATTGCTACCCGGTGCAGGAGATGAGTTGCAGGGAATCAAAAGAGGAATTGTGGAAATGGCCGATGGCGTTGTCATCAACAAATCGGAAGAGGAGCGGATGGAATTGGCTAAAAAAGCAAAACGTTCTTATAAAAATGCGCTGCACCTTTTTCCACTCAAAAAAAGTGGTTGGTCAACGGATGTCATTTTGGCATCAGGGCTTCATGGCACTGGAATTGAAACCGTATGGGAGATGATTGCTTCTTATGAAACATTCACGAAGGAAAACCATTATTTTATAAAGAGAAGAAATGAACAAGCCAGTTATTGGTTGTCAGAAACCATCAAAACAGGTTTGGAATCTTCTTTTTTTAAAAATGAAAAAATAAAAGCTGCTCTCGAAAAAGTAGAAAAGGAAGTGCTCGAAAGTAAACGTTCTCCTTTCGAAGCAGCGGAATATTTATTGAAGCTGTTTTTAAATAGATATTAAACAGCTTCGTTGAAAATTTTCAAAGACCCTTAATAAATGCTTTCAAGAATATTATTATTTGTAATTGCGATTGGTGGATTGTTTATGTACATCCTTTTTCAATTTTTGACGAGTTTTCCTCCGGGAAGAAAACGTAGAGAAGATGAATTGAAAAACCTAAAAGCCGAAATCGCTCCTTGGTTTCCTGATTTGATTACATGGGACAAAGACGAACTCGAAATGTTGTCCTTGAATCAAATCAATAATAAAAAATCAGGTGCCCTGCGACCAACCGGAAAGGGGATTTTTACATCTGTTTATTCAGAACCGATGATTGCGTATGCTTACAAGCAGTTTCAAGGAAAAGGAAACCAAGCACTCGTTTATGCTAAAACTTCCAATCATGAATACGCTTTGGGTATAAAATCGAAAGAAACCAATGTGTGGATAGATGGGCAGCCACTCGGAACATTGAATTCATCAGGTGTGTTTTTGAATCCCGATAAGAAAGAGTTGGCGCGCATTAAAAAGTCGTCTGATCAAGAATTATTGCCAGTTTTTATGAGTGATAGAGAGGTAGCGAGTTTGATTCACCCAGACCGATTGAAAGATGTGAATCCACGTGCTTTTCAATTGGTGAAAGAAATGTCTAAAGAGGAAGAATCTGTAATCGTAGCGTTGGCAATTAACCAAATGATAAAAAAAGAATTAAAGAGTTAGAGATTAGACAATAGACCGTTTTGCTTTTAGATGATAGACAAAAGACATCAAAGGCAATGGTTAGTCTCGTATCTCGTTTCTAATATCTCGAATCTAAATTAAAATATTATGAAAAAATTCGTTGTTTTATTTTTCAGTGTTTTTTGTTTTTCAATAGTTTCAAATGCGCAGACGGGGATGACAGGAGAAGAGTTTGATAAAATGCGCGACCAAATGGAAGTCCAGATGGAATCCATGATGAAGCACCTCGAAAAGTCTTTTGATATGATGGAAGGAGGTATGGTGATGATGGATACGCTCATGCTCAATTTTGGCTCAATGGATGAGAATGGTGTTTTCAAACCAAATGAGAAAATGGAGTCTATGATGAAGGATATGGAGTTGATGATGAAAGATGCTTTTGGCGATATGAATTTTGAAGAGATGATGCCAGCTATTCCTGGTCCAGACAACATGGAAGAGGAAGATGGGAAAGCGCCAAGCAATAAAAAGCAAAGTGACAAGTCAAAAGAGCGTAAGAAAAAGCGCAAAACTTCCAGTTTGTAGAAAGAAAAAAAATACCGACCTTCGCGGCTCGTTTTCCACAGTCACGAGGTTTTCAGAACATTTTTTAGAAAATCCTGTTTTAGCATCGTTGACTTGGTTCAGCGATGCTAAAATTTTTTATACCCTTCTTTGAAAAACTTTAAAGTCATGGGACTTCGAAAAAAATTCCATTTTGTTCTCTATCGAATTCGCGAGCGCGGATTGGAGGTTTTTTTATTGAGTAGAGAAAATGAAGAGTGGCAGATACCTTCGGGAAAATTAGCTAAAGAATTTCACTCGACACTTTGTGATGAGGATAAATGCATTGATTTAGATTCTATTTCTCCAGAAGAGGAAGATGCTATCAAGCACGCATGCGCTATTGAAGGGGACTGGCATGACATTCCTTCTTTGAAAAACATGTTGAAAGAAGATTTCAACGATGTAAAAGATAAAATCGAAGAGATTATTCCTGAGTTGGAGAAAGGCTCATTTGTGGCAGTGAAAGATGCCTTGAAGAAGGTGATGCCGAGCCAATATGCTTTCTTAAAAGAATTAAAAGATATTATTTCTGATAGAAATTCAGTGAATGGAATTTAGTTTTCTTCACTTGTGATTTTAAACGAAAAAAGCCGTTGCAATTTGCAACGGCTTTTTTTATTCCTGTAAAAGAGACTGAAATTATCTTCCACCTCCCGTTGCCGGAGCAAGGGCAGTGATATTTAATTTCTTCATTACTTGCTCGGTTACGTTAGAAGAATCTTCTGCGAAAAGAATCATATTAGCAGCAGATGGATAGTTAAAGATAAACTGAAAACCACCTTCCGCAGCTACAGCGTCAATTGCAGTTTTCATTTTTTCACGAACTGGTCCGAGTAATTCAAATTCTTTCTTTTGAAGTTCCACCATCATCGTTTGCTCGTACTTGCCGATTTCTTCTTGCTTTGCAGCTAATTTCGCTTCTACTTCTTGCTGTTGCTTTGGAGAAAGTACTCCTTGAGCCATTTGAGCCTGAGCAGCTTGAAATTCGCCTTGTAATTCTTCTACCATTTTCTTACCTCTGTCCTGATATTGCTTCTGCGAAGTTTCTAATTGTGTTTGGACAGATTTCATTTCTGGCATTGAAGCTACGATAGCATCAAAATTTACGTACGCATATTTTTGCGCTTGAGTAGTTGTTGCCAAAAACATAAAAGCCACTAAAAAGCCTCCTAATTTGAACAAATTCTTCATAGTTATTTATGGATTTAATAATTTTTTGAAAATTGGATGGCGAAGATAATTATTCGCCATGTATTAATGATTGAGTTTGTTTGCTAAATGGATTAATTACCTATTTGTACTATTTGACCATTTTCATAATGTCCTCTGTTTTGTCAAACTGAGGATTGGCGAATAATAAACCAGCGCTTCCGCCTTTATCAAATATGAAATCGAAGTTGCGGTCATCTGCAAATTCTTCGATGGCATTGTATATTTTTTCCTGAATTGGTTGAATAAGATCTTGTCGTTTTTCGAAAAGTTCACCTTCAGGGCCAAACTTCTGCTTTTGCATTTCACGAACGGCTCTTTCTTTAGACATGATTTCATCTTCGCGTTGTTTGCGCTGATCATCGCTAAGCAAAACTTGCTCTGCTTGATATCTACTGTAAAGACCTTTGATGGCGTCATATTCTTGAGCGATTTGCTGTCTCCACTCTGCAGCTGACTTATCCAACTGATTTTGAGCGGTTTTATAACTATCTAAACCTTCAAGGATTTGCGTTACGTCAACAATCGCAATTCTTTGCGCTATTGAAAAAGAAGTAAAGAATACTGCAAAGCATAATGTAATGGCGATTTTCTTAATCATATTTTTCTTATTTGATTTTTGTGAAAAATTTTGAGCGGCGCAAAGGTAAGGTTTCCCTTCAATTGTTAAACACTCCACTCTTGAAACGTGTACCATGCCTGTTTTGATACCCTGTTTCTGTTTTTTTTAACGAAGGTTTAACGGACAATTCCTCAAGTTATTTTTCTTCAAAAATTAAAGACTTTCGTTTAGTGCCAGAAGGTTGTATGAGTTTAAAGTGAAGTTGAAAAAAGCAACATTTCAATTTTACTAAACTTCAAATGTAATTTCTACTTCTGGTGTAGTGGGATGAGCCTGACAGGTGAGAATGTATCCTTCTTCCACTTCCTCATCATCAAGCGCAAGGCAGGATTCCATCTCTACTTTTCCCTTTAAAACTTTTCCAATACAAGTCGAACATGCACCTGATTTGCAGCTAAATGGCGGATCGTATCCTTCATCCATCAACGCATCAAGAATATTTTGCCCTTTCGGAATTTCCATTTCGATTTCACTACCGTCAAGATGGATTTTTGCTTTTGCGTTCATTGTACTGCCAGTTGAAGTTGCTCCATCTGTTTCTGGAGCTGTGAAGTATTCGAGGTGAATATGTTTTTTATCGATTCCTTTTTCCTGAAGTGTTTTTTCAACAGTTTGAATCATTCCTGTTGGCCCACAAATAAAATATTCTTCTTTATTGGAACGGGGTGAATTTTTATTCAAAAATGCCTCAACAGCTTTTGCATCAATTCTACCAGTTTTGCCGCTCCAGTTGATTTTATCTTTTTTAAACCAACCACCTTTTTCTTTTTTTGGCTGACTCAAAATATGTTCAGTGACGAGTTGTCCACTATATCTTTTTTCAAGGATTGCCAATTCATTTTTAAAAATGATAGCGTCCTCATTCCTATTCCCATAAAGGAGAAAAACAGTGCTTTTGGGTTCTTCTTCCAAAACTGTTTTCAAAATAGACATCAAAGGTGTGATACCACTGCCTGCTCCAAAAAGATAATAGGATTTGTTCCCCTCACTATCAATTTTGCAAGTAAACTTTCCCTCAGGTTTTGCAATTTCTACCATCGTTCCCTCTTGCAATTGCTCAATCATATAAGTTGAAACTTTCCCACCTTCTACTTTTTTGACCGCAACGGTCCATTCATTTTCAAAGGGAGCGCTACAAAGCGAATATGAGCGCCGCTCTTCCGAACCATTCAAGTCAAATTTGAGAGTGATGTACTGCCCGTGCTTGAATTTGAAGCTGCTTTTGAACTCCTCTGGCACCTCAAAAGTAAAGGTGAAAGCATCAGGCGTTTGTTGGTTTTTAGCTATTAATTTGAAGGAATGAAAATTCATTGAAAAGTTGTTTTGAAAAGTAAAATCGAATGCGAAAGTATGAATTTTAAAAACCCATTTAAACGATATTGTTCTTTGAATCGGTGTTTTTTATTCTTGAATTTGTTTGAAAACTCATGATTAGCTGTAAGTGGTAAATTTTATCCTAAATCGCATTAAAAATCCTTGTCGATCACAAGAGAGTTTTAAAAGATAAAATCAACTAATATATTATATAATTCATTGGGTCAACAGGAGAGCACTTTTAGCCTTTCGGCCAACGTTCATGGACAAAAAATTAAACGGAGGTATCTATTTTTTGGTTTTGAAAAGCGATTCTGAGACTATTTGGAATCGAGCGGTTGGTGGTACGGTAACTTAAATTAGGCAGCAAGTTTATTTGAAGAATTATCCCATTCATTAAGAACGAAGTTGGTTAGCTCAGGAAGAAATTCCTTTGGAATGTCAGAGGGCAAAAGTGAGAGCATTTTTACCAAAACATCTTTAGAGGAAAGGGTTGGGTTTTCTTCTGAGAGAATACGAAGTTCGAAATTCAACTTTACTTTATAAGCTTGCAATTCAACTTTAAGAACATCATCCATTAGGCTATTAGCCTCTTCTTGTGTTAGGTTACTTTCGGATAAACCATCCTTTATTTCTTCTAAAGTCGAAGAAATTTCTCCCTTTACTTTGCCGAGATCAATATTTTTATTCATTTTCTTCAGATTGAATTTTAGCAAGTTGCCTTTTAATGAAGATTATTTCATCTAAAGTTCTATTAATTTCCTCTTGACCACCTTTTACTCCAAATTTCTCTCTAAACTCCTCAGGAAATAGCCTGTAAATTTCAAGTCTATCAAATAGAATTTTTAATCTATTTTCAAACTCTTTTTTGCTAAGCTGCATAAAGTTGGTTTTCTCATTTCCCAAAATTACGAAACCTATCGCAAAAATAAAATCATCTCTCCTTCAGGAACTTCCTCATGAAATTGAGCGCGAAGTTACCCGTATATTCAATATTTTTAGAACGACTTTTGGTCAAAGAAAGCATGTGCGTTTTGACTTCGTTTTTATTACCAACGGCCACCCAAATCGTTCCAATGGGTTTTTCATCAGTACCGCCAGTTGGCCCCATGATGCCAGAAGTTGCAATTGCCACATCAACGCCTAAACTTGTGATTGCTCCCGCGACCATCTCTTTGACTGTTTGTTCACTGACGGCTCCATGTGCTTCGAGTGTTTCGACTTTCACGCCAAGTGAATTCATTTTTACACTATTATCATAACTCACCACACTACCCCAAAAGTAAGCAGATGAGCCAGAAATACTTGTAATTCGATGAGCGATATATCCACCCGTGCAGCTTTCTGCTGTTCCGAGTGTGAGTCCTTTTTCTTTTAAAACTTTGCCGAGCGCTTCTTCGAGTTTTTCATCATCAAAACCATAGACATATTTTGAAATACGCTCGATAAATTGTGCTTTTAAAAGGTCTAATTCTTGGTTGAGTTTTGCTTCATTGTCACCTCTTGCGGTCAAGCGAAGTTTTACTGTTCCCAAACTTGGTAAAAAAGCTAATTTGATATGAGCAGGAAGGTTTTCTTCCAAATCCTCAACCGCTTTTGCTAAACGAGATTCGCCTGTACCAGCAGTCATAATCGTACGGTGAACAATCGGTTGCGATTTGAATTTTTCTTTCAAACGTGGAATCACGCCATTCTCCATCAACCACTTCATTTCATACGGAACGCCTGGCATCGAGACCATTACTTTTTCGCCATATTCAAACCACATTCCAGGAGCAGTTCCCATATCGTTATTGATAATGGTAGCATTGTTGGGCATCATACATTGCACCTTGTGTGCTTCCTGAATGGTCACTCCAAACTTTGCAAAAAGCTTTGTCAAACGAGCAAAAGTCTCCTCATGAAAAGTCATTCCTTCTCCAAAAAAATCTGCAATTGTCTTCTTGGTAATATCGTCTTTGGTTGGCCCTAAGCCGCCAGTCATCAAAACAATATCTGCATTCGAAAAGCCCTTTTTAATACTACTCAAAATCGCTTCACGCGAATCAGAAACAGTAGTGATTTCAACTACTTCTGCACCTACGAGGTTGAGTTGTTGCCCCATCCACGCAGAGTTGGTGTCAATGGTTTGACCAATGAGTATTTCGTCACCTACGGTTATGATGTGAACTTTCATCTACGCTTTCTTCAAAATGTCATTATCAATCAATCGAACTCCTTCCAACCAAACCGCAAGACACGCCACCACGTAATCTGTCTCCTCAAAAGTTTTGATTGGCTGTAAGGTGTAACCATCAACAATAGTAAAATACTCTGGTTTAAAACCTGGAGCGCTAAGTTCCTTCATTGCCCATTTTTCTACCTCTTTTGGAGTGGATTGCTCCATTTTTTGTTTGGCTTCACCTAATGTTTTGTACAACAAAGTAGCCTCTTTTCTTCCTTTTTCGCTTAAGCGAACATTACGACTACTCATGGCCAAGCCCGACTCTTCCCTCATAATAGGGCAGACGACCAATTCGGTAGGAACATTCAATTGGTCGATCATACTTTGAATAATGGTAAACTGCTGAAAATCCTTTTGTCCCATGAATAACTTGTCAGGAAGAACGATGTCCAGCAATCGTTTGACCACCTGAGCTACACCAGCAAAGTGTCCCTCTCTGAATTCCCCTTCCATGACTTTGTCCAATTTTCCAAAATCCAAATCCAATGATTGTAGATTGTTTGGATAAACTTCCTCTACGCTTGGAAGAAATAGTGCATCACAATTGTTTTTTTCGAGCAATTCGATGTCTGCGACAATTGGACGAGGGTACTTTTCTAAATCCTTTTTATCGTTAAATTGAGTGGGGTTGACAAAAATGCTACAAACTGAAATATCAGCGTTTTGCTGACTGATTTTCAGCAACGATATATGCCCATTATGAAGTGCGCCCATCGTTGGAGTGAACCCAATGATGTTCCCTTCATTTTTCTTTTGTTGAATGTATTTCTGTAAATTCTTGACCTTTTTGAAAACAAACATGGATGAAGTGGCTTTTTAAAGTAAAATAAATCGTTAAAAGGTAGGTGAGAGCCTGCAAAAGCGGCCAAAAGTACTTAAAAAGTATAGGTTTTTGCTATCTTTGCGCTTCCTTATACATAGGGACAATTTGTAACTATAGGAAAACTTAATAATTGAAATGATGGAGAAAAAGAAGATACTGATTGTGTCTCAGGAAATGGAGCCATACACAAATTTGTCAATTATCTCAAAAATTGCTCGCCAACTACCCCAGTTCGTTCAAGAAAAAGGAATGGAGATCAGAGTGCTAATGCCGCGTTTTGGTACCATCAATGAGCGTAGGCATAGATTGCACGAAGTGGTACGGTTGTCTGGTATGAACATTATTGTAGATGATGATGATTATCCTTTGATTATCAAAGTAGCTTCATTGCCAGGCGCGCGTATGCAGGTTTACTTTTTGGATAATGATGAGTTTTTCAAGCGTAAACAAGTTTTTGAAGATTTGGATGATAAGCCTTTCGAGGACAATGCAGATAGAATGATTTTCTTCTGCAAAGGTGTAGTTGAAACAGTGCGAAAATTTGGATGGCCACCAGACATCATTCACTGTCATGGATGGATGACGAGTCTGATTCCACTTTACATCAAAGAAGCATATAAAAATGAGCCGCTTTTCGAAAATTCGAAATTGGTTTATTCTGCTTATGATAATTCTTTAGAAAGCACCTTTGGTGGCAACTTTATTGAAAAGGCTTCTATAAATAATTTAGAGCCAGAAGATTTAGCTGCTTACACAGACGGTGATAAAATCACTTTAAACCACGGAGCGATCAAATCGTCTGATGGAATTATTTTAGGAAGTGAAGCGATGGCAGAGCCAGTGATGGACATTATCGCCAAAGATGATAAGCCAGTTCTTGAATTTATGGAGCCAGAAGAAGGCTACCTCAATACATACCTTGAATTCTACAATAACTTACTTGCAGAGGCAGAAGTGTAAGAGGCATTTCAAAGCAAGTATTAATATTAAGAAAGTAGCTGCTCCATACAACACTTAGCTCCTTTTCGACCTCATTAGGTTTAATTTATTAAAATCTAATTTCGAAAAAGAAGAAGTAAATATGAAGCAGCTACTTTTTTCTGTTTGTGGCGAATTTTTCAGCCACACAAATAAGCAAATTCTAAGAATGAAATATTGGAATTATATACTAACTGTATTGGTATTTAGTTTGATTACTTTTAGTGCTTGTAATGAGCCGACAATCATTGGTGCAGACTTGGTAGAGGGTGAGCAAGGGCAAATACAAATCGTAGATTCCTTTCAAATTAGTATGAAAACAGTGGTTGGGGATACGGTGATTGCTTACGATCCACAATTTGTAAATTATGCTAATTACCTATTTGGAGATTTTAATGACCCAGTTTTTGGAAAATCTACCGCAGGTGTTTATTTGAGATTCACAGGGCCGAGTCGGTATGAAGGCTTTGATACTACTTTGAGGGCAGATTCTGTTGTTTTGGTATTGCCTTATGATTCTACTACTTTTTATGGTAGTACAAAAGAAAATTTTTCACTCGATATTTTTGAATTGACAGAGAGTTTGGATGCAGGAGCAACATATACTACGGATACAACTCTAATGACGGAGGTAGCACCTTTGGTTAGTAATTTTCAATTTATACCAAAACCAGCTGATTCTTTACTCGTAATTGAGCCAGATGGAACAAGTGAAGATCCTACACTTTTGATACCTCATTTGCGAATAAAGTTGCCTACTTCATTTATGGATCGACTTTACGAAACAGATTCACTTACCTATGAAAGTGATTCTTTGTTTCTTGAAAAATTTAAAGGATTTTATTTGAAGCCAGCTACTGAGACAAATGGTATGTTGAGCTTTAATTTGGATAATGATTCTGGCGCGGGTCTTTATTTTTATTTTCATCGTTCAGATTCAGCCTTTGCAAGAATGTTTCTTGATGTGAATAGAGTAATTGTACCTTCCTTTGAGCAAGATACTGGTGCTGTAGTAAAGACCTTCATTGATAATCCGTCGAATACGGATTCTATCTTTTTTATACAAGGCATGAAGGGACTAAGTGTTGAAATGATATTGCCTGAGATGCCCGAGCTAAAAGATGTAATTATTAATAAAGCTGAATTAGAAATATCAGTTGTTGATCTGCCAGTAGATGACCCAAGTTTGTTTTCTCCTGTAGATCAGCTTATCTTAAGTTATTTTCCTGATGGAAATAATAATGATCGGACACTGATAGATGACATTGACTTTGCTGCATCAAATCTTGATAATATCAGGAGTTGGTTTGGTGGAGACCTTGTTACTGGAACTTCAAATGGCGTCTCAACCTACACGATGTCTATTGGTACACATTTGCAACAAGTTCTTGAAGGTGAAATAGACAACAACTTGTATTTGCAGCCGTTTTCAAGAGCACAAAATATTTCACGTGTGGTTTTTAAAGGAACGGGTGCCAATCAGAATAAAGCTAAATTGAAAGTATTTTATACAGAAGCCACCGATTAAAAAAAACTAATTATGTGCGGAATAGTTGCCTATACTGGCCCAAAGAAAGCCTACCCCATATTAATAAAAGGGCTTAAGAGATTAGAGTATCGAGGATATGATAGTGCAGGTGTTGCACTACTCAACGGTGATATTCATACTTATAAAAGAAAAGGAAAAGTTTCTGAATTAGAAGGTTTTGCAGAAGGAAAAGATTTGAGTGGAAGCACAGGTATTGGTCACACCCGATGGGCGACACATGGCAAACCTGATAATATCAATGCACACCCACATCGGTCTGGTGATGGAGATTTGGTTTTAGTCCATAATGGCATCATTGAAAATTATTCAGTGCTAAAAGAGGCATTAAAAAAACAAGGCCACACTTTTGAAAGTGAAACGGATACGGAAGTTTTGGTACACTTGATCGAAGAGATTAAAAAGCAGGAAGAGCTTCCGTTGGAAGAGGTCGTTAGAATTGCGCTTACAAAAGTAATTGGAGCTTATGCGATTGTTGTAATTGATAAAAATGAACCTACGAAAATTGTAGCGGCAAGAAAGCAAAGCCCGCTAGTTATTGGCATAGGAGAAAATGAATATTTCGTAGCTTCGGATGCTACCCCAATAGTGGAACATACCAAGCATGTAGTTTATTTAGGTGATGGTGAAATTGCAACAGTAGAGAGAGGAGAGGAATTGCAAATAAAAACTATCCAAGACAATGAGACTCAAATTCCTTTTGTGCAGAAATTAGACATGCAAATTGAACAATTGGAAAAAGGTGGTTATGATTATTTCATGTTGAAAGAAATTCATGAGCAACCTAAAACGATTGCAGATTGTATGCGTGGACGAGTGAGTAGTGAAGATGGATGGGTGCTTTTAGGAGGTATCGAAGAACAATTGAGTCGCTTTTTGAATGCAAATAGAATTATCATTGTGGCATGCGGAACTTCGTGGCATTCAGGATTAATTGCAGAGTACTTAATAGAAGATTTGGCTCGTATTCCTGTTGAAGTAGAATATGCTTCTGAGTTCAGATATAGAAATCCAATTATTGATAACAAAGATGTTGTTTTAGCAATTTCTCAGTCAGGAGAAACAGCCGATACTTTGGCTGCACTTGAATTGGCAAAAGATAAAGGCGCTTTAATTTACGGAATTGTAAATTCAGTTGGCTCTTCAATTGCTCGTTTGACAGATGCTGGTTCCTATATCCATGCTGGCCCTGAAATTGGGGTAGCCAGTACAAAAGCATTTACAGGACAAGTTACCTTGCTGACCTTGATGGCATTGAGTCTTGCTAAAAAGAAAGGCACCATTTCTGACGAATATTTCCAACGATTAATTACTGAATTGGAAAAGATTCCAGGAAAGGTTGAACAGGTAATGAAAACAAACGAACAGGTTCAATATATTGCAGGTGAGATAAAAGATGCTCCAAATGCTTTGTATTTAGGAAGAGGGTATAACTTCCCAGTTGCCTTAGAAGGAGCGTTGAAGTTGAAAGAAATTTCTTACTTACATGCAGAAGGCTATCCTGCTGCTGAGATGAAGCATGGACCAATTGCTTTGATTGATGAAAATATGCCAGTGATTGTTACCTGTACGAACAAGAGTGCATACGAAAAGATTGTAAGTAATGTACAGGAAGTAAAAGCAAGAAAGGGTATCGTTATCGCTATTGTGACTGAAGGGGAAAAAGAAATCAGTAGAATAGCAGATTATACCATTGAAATTCCAGACACTGAGGAGCCACTTACACCATTGTTGTCAGTGATTCCGCTACAATTGTTATCATACCATATCGCAGTGATGAGAGGTTGTAATGTTGATCAACCTCGAAACCTTGCGAAATCTGTTACTGTTGAGTAACAACTGTTATAAAACCAACTTTCATTTAATATATAGAAATGGCAGAAACCGCTCATAAACTTAGTTATAACTCAAAAAAAGAAGATTTGGTGATGCCCGAATATGGAAGACATATTCAGGAGATGATCAGACACGCGCGAACAATCGAAAGTGACGAAGAACGTCAAGCTTTCATTGAAAGAGTGGTTGGGTTAATGGTTCAAATTACTCCACAAAACAGAAATCTGGACGATGTAAGAGCAAGAATGTGGTTGCACGTTTTTCGAATCGCAGAGTATGATTTGAATGTTATGCCACCAAATGGTGAGATTCCAACTCCAGAAACCGCCAAGAAAAGACCCTCTCACATTGGTTATCCAGTTGTTCAAAAGAGATTTAGACATTATGGCCATAATGTTCAGGAGTTGGTTAAGAAAGCACTTTCGATGGAAGATGGTGACTTGAAAGATGCGTTTGTTGAGGTCATCGGTTCTTATATGAAATTGGCTTATCGCACATGGAATAGAGAGCATTATGTTAGTGATGATATAATCATTGAAGATTTGGAAGCATTGTCTGAAGGCAAGCTCAAATTTAAAGATGATGTAAAATTAGATACCCTTGCCAGAGCGAATGCCCGCAAGCGCCAAAACTCTCGCTCCAATGGAAGAGGAAGAGATGATAGAGGTCGTGGGCGTAAGAATGATAATAGAGGAGGAGGCAGAGGTCGCAATAATAACGGCCGTAGCAATAATGGACGAAAAAATTACAGAAGAAAATAGATCATTTTCTATATTGAAAAAAGAAATGCCTCTGATACACTGTGTCAGGGGCATTTTTATTGTTTATGCTTAACAGTTTTCTATCTTCGCTCAAAACCTAAATTCATACTGTACTATGCCGAAAGATACCTTCGAAGTTATTGGTGGAAAACCACTTAAAGGAACCTTGATTCCGCAGGGAGCAAAAAACGAAACC
>CALDSS010000154.1 GCA_937924495.1 uncultured Saprospiraceae bacterium | reverse complement strand
GGAGCATGTTCGCAAATTATTGCAAACCGTTGCTTCGACTGACGTGACGATGGCACCTGCTTCCGATATGTTTGAAATGGGCGTCGAGTTACAAGTTTTGAAACGTGGAACGATGTTCGGCCCTCGCGCCAAGAAATTATATGAGTACTATATTCGCTACAATTCGATAGATGATGTTCCAGCCAAGGAACGCGAAAAATTAGAGAAACAGATTTTTCAAAAACCATTGGAAGAGGTTTGGCAGGGCTGTATCGAGTTTTTCGAAAAACGAGATCCTTCTCAAATCGAACACGCGAAAGGCAATCCAAAACGTAAGATGGCACTCATTTTCCGTTGGTATTTAGGTCTCTCTTCCAACTGGGCCAACGCTGGTACGGATGGTCGAAAATTAGATTACCAAATTTGGTGTGGCCCATCTATGGGTGCTTTCAACGATTGGGTGATTGGTACTGATTTGGAACCGTATCAAAACCGAAAAGCGGCTGTTGTGGCGGAACGGATTATGCAGGATGCGGCGGTGCTTTGGCGGGTGAATACGTTGAAGATGCAGGGGGTGGAGTTATAGGTTTTTTCTGGGTGTCGTTGAAGAGGAACGCGGATGACGCGGGTTTTCGCGGATTTTTTATAGGACACGGATTTAACGGATTGAAAAAGATTAGGACGGATTTTTTTAATGGAAATCCAAAAGAATGTCAATCACTAATAAATTTGGTTTTTACTTCGATATAATCCTGAGAATCCAATAATCGTGCTGATTCAGACAAAAAAAGTTCAGATGACCTTTTGCAACTTATTGATAACCAGCCGCTTGTAATTCAAACAACTCCGAATAAAGCTGCCCATTTTCCATCAATGCTTCATGCGTTCCATTCTCTAAAATCTTTCCATTTTTCAATACGATGATTTTATCTGCCATTCTAACAGTAGAGAAACGGTGGGAAATAATGATGCTGGTTTTGCCTTTTGTCAACCCAATAAAACGTTGAAATGCCTCGAACTCAGCACGAGCATCGAGCGCGGAGGTGGGTTCGTCCAAAATCATAACTTCGGCATCTTTCATGTAGGCACGGGCGAGGGCAATTTTTTGCCACTGGCCACCTGACAGGTCTTTTCCTCTTTTGAAACGTTTGCCTAATTGTTGGTCATAACCATCTTCAAATTCCTTGATGACATCCGAGGCGAGGCTGAGGTGAGCAGCATTTTTTATGCGATCTAAATTTTCAATTTCATCAATTTTGCCCACGGCAATATTTTCTCTTACGAGAAATTCATATTTGATAAAGTCTTGAAAAATGACTCCGAAAATTTCTTGATACTCATCTGGATCAAATTGATTGATATTGATACCGTCAATTAAAATTTCACCCTCAGTTGGTTCGTAAAATCGGAGGAGGAGTTTTATTAATGTGGTTTTGCCTGCTCCGTTTTCTCCAACAAAAGCCATTTTCTCACCTGCTTCTATTTTGAAATTCACACCAGAAAGAACGTCCTCTTTCGTTCCTGGATATTTGAAATGGACGTTTTTAAATTCAATTCCTTTCGTTATTTTTTGAGGAATGGATTGAGCAATTTTCACCTTTTGTGGTCCTTTCAAATCCAAAAAGTCAAAGTAATCTTTGAGATAAAGTGCACTTTCTGAAATTCGCGTAAAGCGAGAAAAAATACCTTGCAGTTTCATTCTCAAACTACGAAATGAACCTGCTAAAAAGGTCAAATCTCCAATTGTCAAAGCACCAGAAATGACACGCAGAATGATTAAAATATAGGCACCGTAGTAACTCAATATTCCTAATATATTGAACAAAGAACCGAGCATGCTTCGTCGAACGGCCAGAGACTTGTTTTGCTCAAAAAACTCGTCGGAAAGTCTTTTAAATCGTTCGGCAAGGAAATCGGTCAAGCTGAAAAGTTTGGTTTCTTTGGCAGTTTTGTCATTTGCTCCGACATATCGAATGTAGTCCAATTCTCGTCGCTCCGAAGTCCAACTTCTTGCCAATGAATAGCTCGAACGGCTAAATTTCATTTCATTAATAAATGAAGGAATGATGCTGATGACCAATAATAAAATTAACCATGGCTCGAAGTATATCAACCCAGCAATCAATGAACTGACCACAATTATGTCTTGCACTTGAGACATCGAGTTGGAAAGTAGATTAACTCTGGAGTTGGTTTTGGTTCGCGCCCTTTCCAGTTTGTTATAAAATTCAGGGTCTTCTAATTGGCTGATGTTCAGTTCGTTCGTCTTTTTAATAATTTTGACAGAAGAGTTATTTGAATATAAATCTCCCAAAAGACCATCTGTCAAATTGACCATTCGATTGAGGATGTCGGACACTACAGCAATGCCCAATTCGATTCCAACATAAAACCACAATTGAGATAAGTCAGTCACCTCTGCCTGAGATTGCAAAATGATTTCATCAATGATCAGTTTGCCCACATACAAAGCAATGACTGGAGTGAGCGCGGTCAAAAGCCGACACAGCGCATTAAAGAAAAAGTAGCGAGGGCTTCCCTGTCTTATTTCTTTGAAAAACCGAGGAATCTCCTTGACAGCTTCAAAGGACTCTTTGAGGTCTGTTCCTTGATTGTCTTTGATTGAACGTAATGCCATTGAAAAGAAAACGGTCTTTTTGGTAAAAAGGTTTTTGCAAAATTAATAACCTTCTTTGTTTTTAGATTTCTTATTGCAAATATTACTTCCTAAATTTATACAAACTTTTACTGGAAACTTTTGTGCAAAGCTATGAAGGGATGATTGGTTTCTGGTCTTTGATTGATACCTCTACCATTTCATAATACCTTACTAAAACTCAGTCCATGAAAAAAATCCAAATTACCTTTATTTTTCTATTCGCAATTTTATTTAATTCAGGATTCTCGCAGTGTGCTTTTGGCTCAGATGAAATCCCGAGCTGTTATTTTAGATGCAATATCTTCGATGGCGAGAATCTTTCCTTTTCAACAGATGGTGTATCCACAGCCCCATATTGCTCCTCAAATAATCTAACACGCTGGCTTAAAGTAAAAGCGAATTTTGAGGAGCTTGTCATAAGCATGGTTGCATTTAATTGTAGCGGGAATGATCAAATTTTTGTACAAATTTTCGATTCAAATTTTACACCCGCTTCAGGTTGTCAGTCGTATAGTGTCAGTGATTTTAGGACAAATCTTGAAGCCAACGATTTGGTGGTTGGGAATGATTACTTCATAAGAATCGAGTCATCCTCACCAACTGGTTGTGATTTTAGATTTGTAATTACAGGTAATGATTTTTTTCCTCTACCTGTTTTAAAATTAGAAGGCGATTCCTTAATATCTAGCGGTACTGTTTCTTTTGACAATCCCAACAATTATTACTCACTAAGTTGGTTTACTACCGATCCTACTTTAACGATTGTTTCTGGTCAAGGTACTAACCGCATTGAATACACTAAGTCAAGATTCGAAGCTGTAAATCTGCAGATGCAATATGAGGATTCTTGCAATCAACAAAGGAATGTCAATATAATTCTACCTGCCGAAAGGCGAACTTGCATCCAACTGGGCGAAGATTTCCCTGGTTGTACTTTTGAATGCCGAAGATTTTGGGGTTTAGATGAGACGTTTTTTCCTAACACCGCTAATAATAATTTTAGAAAATGGTTTAAATTGGAAATGGTCGATCCAGTTTTGAGAATTTCTGGAGAGACATTTAATTGTACTTCTTCAACAGAAATAAAACTAATTGCATTCAATGAATCGCAAGATCAAATTTCAAATGAAGTCATATTTGATTCCAATAATTTCCAGAGTCAAGAATTGGTGGTTGATAATTTGAACCCTGGCGATGAAATTTCAATTTTCATGGAAGTGCCCTCTCAAATGGGATGCGATTTTTCTCTTTTATTTGATGGGACTACTGCAGGTAACTCAAATGTTACAGCTGATATTCGATTTAGTAGTAGCCAAAACAATAACCAAGTAGATAGAGCAAGTATCTCCCCAATCTCTGGAGCGTTTTTCTACAAATGGGAAATTTCAAACCCAGATGTTTTTATTACTTCAGGCCAAGGCACAACTGGAATTCAGATTTCAAATCCAGATAATTTAGCTTTTGAGGTTTGTGTTACCCCAAGATCAACCTGTCAGATTGGTGAAGTAAATTGTGAACCAGCGATGATTGATCCATTGAGTACAATACCCCCATGTGTGCCGTTTGGAGGGCCAAACGCTAGTGTGCCAGATGCCAGCCCACCAGGTTGTTTAATGTGTATCAGTGTTGTGCTTCATACGAATGAAAATTATCCCCCTGGCCAAACTTTTAGTTGTGGAATCCCTCATAATAGTACTTACCAATCCATTATTGCAGATTCAACAGGTACGCTTGAAGGAGTTTATGTTTCATCAGATTGTCTTGTCGGTGATGGGATACAACTCATTATTTTTGATGGAGCTACTGGCCAAGAAGTCGGTTGTTTTGGAAATTCAGGGCAAAGGGATTTTCAGGTTAGTGGCTTAACTCCCGGAAACCTTTACATATTGATGATAGATGGCTTTAATGGAGATGTTTGTGAATATACTATTGTTGTAACGGGCGGATCCAATCCCGGCCCGCCAGATCCACCTGGCCCAATAATAGCGAACCCGGACACCACATTGTGTCCGAAGGCAACTGCCTGTTACCGTATTGATCCAGTCGCTAATGCTATATCTTATGAATGGGTTGTTCCAGCCAATACCACTGTTGTAAGTGGAGGTGGAGCAAATGATATAGAGGTTTGTATTCAGGTGAATCAAACTGGTGGGGGCGTAATTAGGGTAACTCCATCCAATTCCTGTTTTCCTGGAGTTCCTGCCATTTTACCCATTGTTGCAACTCCGATAGTCCCTACATTCTGGCCTCCAATGTTTGTTTGCCAAAGCGATATGCCTTGGGATACAACAGTTTGTGGCCAAACTTATACAATGGATTCTTTTGGTAGCGGAAGCATAATCTGCCAAACCGCTTTAGGATGCGACAGTATTATTAATTTTAGTTTGATTCCAAAAATTCAAATTCCGGCCATAATCGATACCACAATTTGTGCGGGTGGGTGCGTATTTATTGATGGTATTTGTTATGAAGAGGGGGCGTATGACCTTACACTTCCTAATGCTTCTCAAGCTAATGGATGTGATTCTTTAGTCACCTTAACAGTAAGGACTGGCAATATTTCTAATATTTCTTCCGATTTTAGTTTGCCACAAACATCTTGTGCTGGAGATGCTTTCATAGTTGAATATTCAGGAAATACAACTTCAAATCTGACTTTCGATTGGGACTTCGGTAATGCACAAATATTAAGCGGTTCTGGCGCGGGTCCTTATCAATTGGTATTTCAATCCGCTAATGAATACACGATTAGTTTAGTTATAAATGAGAATGGCTGTTCCTCAGTCCAAACCAGTAAAATCATCCAGATTTCAGAACCATTGCAGCCTTTGTCACTCACCTGTAATTCCTCGGTAGATGAGGTTCGATTTAATTGGGTGCCTGATCAAACTGTATCAAATTATAGTTTTAATGTCCTTACTGGTCAGTCAGGTTTTCAAGATGGAAATTCTTACGTTGTTTCTAATTTAAGCCCGAATGAACTAGTGACTTTGGAAGTTACCGCAACAAGTATAAATGGTTGTGCTTCAGTCTTGGATCAACAAACCTGTCAAGCGCAGGATTGCCCAATAGTGGATGTGATAATTGATCCAGTTTCGGATATTTGTTTAGGAACAACAAATATTATTCAACTAACTGGAAGTGCTGGAAATAATACGGGTGCTTTTACATGGTCAGGTTCAGGGGTGAATTCATCTGGAATTTTTGATGCCAGTCAAGCTGGAATTGGGACGCACAATATTATTTTAGAATATTCAGAAGGAAGTTGCAGTTGGTCAGCAACGACCCAAATACGAGTTGTTGAACCCCTTCAAGAGCCAGTAATATCATGCGCACCAACGCAGACCTCCGTGAGTTTTTCTTGGCTGCCAGTTCGAGGTGCGATTGATTACCAAGTAAATGTTTTGTCTGGTCAATCAGGCACCTTAAATGGTAATGAATTTACAGTTGCCAATCTCTCACCAGGGGAGCAAGTTTCGATTGAAGTAATTGTAATTGGAAATAGTATTTGTGGGAATTCAAGTGCTCAGGCAGTTTGCCTTGCAGAAGATTGTCCA
>CALDSS010000153.1 GCA_937924495.1 uncultured Saprospiraceae bacterium | reverse complement strand
AACTCAATTAACTCAATTAACTCAATTAACTCAATTAACTCAATTAACTCAATTAACTCAATTAACTCAATTAACTCAATTAACTCAATTAACTCAATTAACTCAATTAACTCAATTAACTCAATTAACTCAAAAAAGGGTGACAGCCTACGGCTTCAGGGTTTTTATTCCTAGCCAATTAACCTTATGCCACTGCCACCCGGTTTTACCTTTTACATTTGTTTATTCTTTCTGACTACTTTTTTCTTCAAAGTTTTACCAGTCTTTCTGGCCAATTTTTGGTCATTGTTACTTTCGTACAAACAATACTTTTCGTACCGATTTTTATCAGTCTCTCTCCATATATCTTTGCCAATATTACAGAGAATCACCAATTCTTCATAAATATCATTTCCTTTTATTACACGCAACTCTACACCAATATCTCGGTCAGATACTCGATCTAACTTACGATTGACTGAAGCTTCGAATTCTTGAGTAGCAGTTGAAATACGACTCAGGACATTTTCATTGACACCCACATCTTCTAAAAAATCAATTTGCTGACGTGCTACTCGAACAACTCTTCGCCCACAGAAAACTAATTGAGCATCCGTCATATCACCCAATTTTGAAGCACCAAATTTTCGATAGCGACCGGAGCGATTGCCATACTTCGTGCCTACACGTAGCATTAAACTTCTAATGGCAGCCTTTAATCCTTCTCCTCGCTCTGCTTTCTTCTCGGTGAGAATCATTTGATCTCCCAACAACTCGTCATCATCAGGCAATTCCTTAAACTGGTCACACTTCGATTTGAATGTTTTCAAACGAAGGGCATCATACCCATAAGTTTGAAATTGTTTTAGGTCTTCCAAAGCCAAACGAATACTATCAAGGCAAATCATATAGAGATCTGCATCAGGAAAATTGTGTTTACGTTGTACGGCCTGTTTTTTCATCAATTCAATTTTAAAATACTGTTATTCAACTGCTTACAAAGTTATTCCTTTTAATTTAAAAATAAAATCTTTTCATTGATATTTGTTTTAATTTACTCATTCGATGATTTCTTGGCAATTAAATTAAAAAATGTCACTTCTAATCATCTTCAATTTTAAAAACGGCAGAGCGGACTCTTTTTGTAATTTGACCTGTAGGAAGTTGCTCCTCCAGAATCATTTCTTGAACTATCGGATTTTCAAAAACTTCTTGCATGTTTTTGACTTGTCCAAACGGAATGTCATTATTCAAAAAGAGAGTACTCAATTTTTTGGAAGAAAGTCCACTTATTTTTTTAGCTAAAAACTCATTCAATTGGGCTCTGTTTTTTACACGAGACTTGTTGGTTGAAAATTTTGAATTCCCAGCTAACGTATTCATTTTCAAAGTATTGCAGAGTGAGTTGAACTGCTTTTCATTCCCAATGGCCAAGACAATTCGTTTCCCGTCTTTTGTTTCAAACATATCTCCATACGGGGCAATATTGGGGTGTTGGGTTCCCATTGGTTGAGGAATATGGTTGACCATCAACCAGTTGGTAGCCTGATTGGCCAACGAGGCGATGGCCGATTTATAAAGAGACGCAGAAACTTTGCTTCCCTTTCCAGTTTTTTCTCTCTTTAAAAGTGCTACTAAAATCCCTTCTTTTAATTGATGTGCAGCCATTAAATCTATCAAAGCAACGGGCATTTTGACTGGAGATTCTTTAGGTTTTCCATTCATGAAAAGAAAACCAGTTTCAGCTTGCAAAACGACGTCAAAGGCAGGTCGAGTTGAGTTCTCTCCAAAACCTGTGATTAAACCATAGATGATTTTTGGGTTTATTTTTTTGATTGATTTATAGTCGAGGTTTAATTTTTTGGTGCTTTCAGTTCTGAAATTAGAAATAACGATATCCGCAGTTTTAATTTTTTTTAAGGCTTTTTTGAAATCTTTTTTGTCATTCAAATCCAACAAGAGTGTCTTCTTTTTCCAATTGACATTGGAATAGTAGGCGGATTGATTATCTGCTTTTTCGGAGGGTAGTTTCCAAATTCGAGTGACATCACCTCCTGTTTTTTTATTTTCAATTTTGATGACTTTGGCTCCTAACTCTCGGAAGAATAGCCCGACTGCTGGGCCAGCAAGTACACTTGCCAATTCTACAACCTTCAGGTTTTTGAATAATTTTTTCATTTATCAGAACAGTTTATTTTAAACTAATCGCATGTATTTCTAAGGTCTCCTTTTGTAAATTTTGAATTGAAATTTCACCACCATTTTCCCACCAATCCCAAACTTTTTTTACTTGAGAATTATTTAAAATAAAAGGTCTTTGATGTCGATTGATTAGTAGAGTGGGCGTGTTGAAATTCAAATCATGCCGACTATTTTCGGGCAATTCAATTTTTACAACCCTAAAAACCTTATTGTTTTCAATCAAAGTCTGATACTCATGACCATGATATTTATAAATTGGGTGAGTTGTTGGACGTAGATTTTCAATTGCCATAAATTTTAAAGTGTCAGAATCAAGGTTGGCGATGCGATGCACGTTGGGTTGATGAGGCAATTCAAATTCCCCACCAGTGTAGGCATCTGGAAGCGTAAATGAGTTGAATTTTTTGCCTGGACTTTGCGTAGCTAATTTTCCACCTTTAAGCATGACATAACAATAATTGTTGACATGTTCATGGAAAAGGCAGGTGTCTCCTGGCGGAAATCTGATGTCCAAGATGCGTGCATTTTTTGATTTGAAAACGGGTTGGTGAAAAGGCTCTTTGTGGACAGGGATTAATTTGGGACTGCATTGAACTAAACCCAATAAAATTGTTATTAAAAATACCAGCTTTTTCATTCTCAAAATTTTTGGTCAAGGATACATGATTAAATTTAATATTTGAATAATAATCCACTCAAGTTTTGCCTTCAAGCAGGTAGATTTTGTAAATTTACGGGAACGGAAATGCGATTTTGAATTATTATTCTGAATGAGAAAACCTTTCCAAATAAACTTTGGAAATACCAATAAAATCTAAAATTATGATTGAATCCTCTTCTTTGAAAACTGCTAAGAAATCGCCCTCTAAAAAAATTAGCCCTAAACTGAAGAAAGAAATTTTAGAAGATTATAGAATCTGTTGTTATAGCAGAGAGGTGAGTTTGATGGGTAGAAAGGAGGTTCTGACTGGAAAAGCAAAATTTGGGATTCTCGGGGATGGTAAAGAATTAGCGCAAGCTGCCTTGGCTCATTATTACCAAAAAGGAGATTGGCGCTCCGGTTATTATCGGGATCAGACTTTGATGTTTGCCTTGGGTGTTTCCAAAATTGAAGATTTCTTTGCTCAATTATACGCAGATGCGAAAAATGACCCTTTTTCAAAAGGAAGGCAAATGAACGCTCACTTTGCAACGCCAACGGTTGATGAGAATGGGGAGTGGACCAACCATAACGAAATCTACAATGTAAGTTCGGATATTTCCTCTACAGCAGGTCAAATGGCTCGTGGGCTTGGTTTGGCTTTGGCATCCAAAATTTATCGAAATGACGCAAATCTGGCTAAAAACTCTAATTTTTCTGAAAAAGGAAATGAGGTTTGTTTTGTTACTATCGGTGACGCAAGTACATCTGAAGGTGCTTTCTGGGAAACCATGAATGCCGCTGCTGTTCAACAAGTTCCGTTAGTGGTTTGTGTTTGGGATGATGGATATGGAATTTCTGTTCCAAAAGAATATCAAACTACAAAAGGAAGTATCTCAACACTTTTAGAAGGTTTTAGGATTGAGAAAGGAACCAATGGGATTGACATTTATAAAGTAAAAGCTTGGGATTACATGGGGTTACGTGCCACTTATAAAGAGGCCATTTCAAAAGCCAGAAAAACGCACGTTCCTTGTTTAATTCACGTGGATGAGGTAACTCAGCCTCAAGGGCATTCGACCTCAGGTTCTCACGAGCGCTACAAAAACGCTGAAAGATTACAGTGGGAAAAAGACTTTGATTGTATTACTAAATTTGGTGATTGGATTGTCTCTCAAAAAATTGCGAGTAAAAAGGAGTTAGAAACTATCAACAAAAGTGCAATTCAATTTGCGCGCGACTCTAAAAAACGAGCTTGGGATAATTATTTAACTACCATCAATGAAGAATACGATAGATTAAAACCAATTCTCGAAAAGGTTGCGGTTGAGTTTGCAGGAGATGAAAGCATCAAAAAAGAGATTCAGAAAATAGAAAAACTGATAAACCCTACTGTTGCTGAGATTTTAGAGCATGCTCGTCGATTGTATTTCAAATTGATGAATAATTCCAACTCATCTGCCGAGGAATTGAAAGCGTGGATTGATTCTCAGATATCAGAAGGCAATCAGAAATACGAGGCTCACCTTTACAGTAATTCTGATAAATCGGCTCTGAAAGTTCCTATCATTCCGCCTCAATTTTCAGCGGAAGCTGACATGAAACCAGGGTATCAGATTTTGAACTCTAATTTTGACCATCTACTTTCAAAATATCCAGGCTTACATGCTTTTGGGGAAGATGTCGGAAATATCGGCGACGTGAATCAAGGGCTTATGGGCATGCAGAAGAAGTACGGCAAAAATCGTGTTTTCGATGCTGGAATCAGGGAATGGACGATTATGGGTCAAGCAATCGGAATGGGGATGAGAGGTCTTCGTCCAATTGCCGAAATTCAATATTTGGACTATTTGATTTATGGGCTCGCTCCGCTGACAGATGATTTGGCCACTTTGAGATGGCGCTCTGGAGGATTGCAACAATCCCCTGCCATTATCAGAACAAGAGGTCATCGGTTGGAAGGAATCTGGCATGCTGGTTCGCCGATGCAAATGATGTTGGGCTCTTTACGAGGAATGTATCTTTGCGTACCAAGAAATATGACGCAGGCAGCTGGGATGTACAATACTTTGATGCGAAGTGATGACCCTGCAATTGTTGTTGAATGTTTAAATGGCTATCGCTTACGCGAAAAAATGCCTGAAAATATAGGTGAATTCACTGTGCCATTAGGAATGGTAGAAACGCTACAAGAAGGTACTGATGTAACTTTAGTGACCTACGGCTCCTGTATTCGCATTGCTCAAAAAGCAATTGAAATGTTGGCGGAAGCTGGAATTTCGGTAGAATTGATTGATGTGCAGACATTGCTTCCTTTTGATCTGGAAGGACAAATTGTAGAATCCTTGAAGAAAACAAATCGTATCGTTTTTGTGGATGAAGATGTGCCTGGAGGCGGAACGGCCTACATGATGCAAAAGGTTTTGGAGGAGCAAAATGGCTATCACTGGTTAGATGCTAAACCATTGACGCTCAGTGCAAAAGCACATCGGCCGCCGTATGGTTCGGACGGAGATTATTTCTCCAAACCTAACTCGGAAGATATTTTTGAAGCCATTTTCAAATTGGTAAAAGAATAAAAGAAAAGGGCTCAACTTGTAATAAGTTAAGCCCTTTTTTAAGTGACCCGGGCAGGGTTCGAACCTGCAACCTTCGGAGCCGAAATCCGAAATTCTATCCAGTTGAACTACCGGGCCTTTGAGGTGCAAATTTATTTTTTATTTCTGAAAAATAAGATGACTGAACATATATTTATTAATGCCATATCCCAGTCAAATGGTTCGCTGTATAACAATATTTGCAAATCGCTCTCGTAAAATAAATTTTTATGATTAAAGAAATTTCCATTTTCAAAGACTACTTAACGCCAAAAGGGCCTCAATATAAAGGTGGAAAATCTCGGGATGAGATTGTATCGGATAAGCCAATATACAAGTTGTCTTCAAACGAAAACATGTTGGGCTCCTCTCCTTTGGCGATGGAAGCTTTGCAAAAACATTTGGGAGGCTTGAATGAATATCCTGATAATAATGATTTGAGATTTCGAAAGGCATTGAGTGAGTTTTATGGTGGAGAACTATCACCAGATCAATTTATTACGGATAATAGTGGAGTAGGGATTTTGCAACTGATTACTTCTACAATTTTGGGAGAAGGATTGGAATGTATTTTTTCAAATCCAGGTTTTGTTCCTTATAGAGCTTTTCCTGAAAAAATGGGTGCCAAAACAATTGATGTACCACTCAAAGGAGATAATTGGGAACTGGATGTCGATGGCATTATTTCAAAAATAACAGATAAAACTCGTTTGATTTGGACTTGCTCTCCAAACAACCCAACGGGTAGCCACATTCCTAAACATAAAATGGATGAACTCATTGCAAGAGTGCCTGATCATGTGGTAGTGGTTTATGATGAAGTTTATTTTCAATATGCAACGGCTTCTGATTTTGTAAGAGGAACGGAGTATGTTCATCAAGGCAAAAAAGTGATTGCAGTTAATAGTTTTTCAAAAGCCTATGGATTGGCAGGATTGCGAGTTGGATATGCTTATTCAACAAAAGAAATTGCTCGATATGTAAGTCAATGGCGTCGTCCATTTTTCATAAATACGCTTTCTATGGAAGCTGCTATGGCTGCTTTGAAAGATACTGAATTTATCAACCGCACTGTTGATTTGGTCAATAAAGGAAAAACATATCTCTATCCTGAATTGGATAAAATCGGTATAAAATATTGGAAGAGTCAGGCCAATTTTATTTTGCTAAAACCAGAAATGGGGGAGGCTGATTTTGAAGCTAAAATGCATACTCAAGGCATTATGACCCGTCCAGTTGCTGCCTTTGGTGCTCCTGGTCATATTAGAGTTACGATTGGAACGCAGGAGGCGAATGAGGCTTTTATTGAGGGTTTGAAAGCGGTAGTTTGATGGGACACGGATTTAACGGATTGTGACGGATATGAACGGATAAAAATCAGTTTAAATCCTTTTTTGATCCGTTAAATCCGTGTCCTATTCTGAAACGCTTAAAGGTTAGAAGTCTTTACCGTCAAATCCTTTTCATAGCAATAAAAAGGCTTCTTCACATCGTGATAATAACAGATGCCAGCTGCAACTTCATAACCCAAGGAAAGGTATAAATTATTAGAAGCCGGATTGTCGCTGAAGGCATCCAATCTGATTGAATTCAAACCAAGCTTGAGGGCATGTTTTTCAGCAAATTTGCACATTTTTTTTGCAAAACCTTCTCCTTGCGAAATAGGATGAACCGCCAACCGATGCATGACCAAAACCTTCGCATCTTTTTGTTGCCAATCTACATTTTGGTACTGAACATCTTGCTTTTGGTTGAGCGTAATGCAAGCAATGACTCTTTTGGTGTTTTTTATAATAAAAACAGTTCCATCCTTAATGTCTTTAAGTACTTCCGTTGGTTCAGGGTATTGGTAGTTCCATTGATTGATGCCTTGCTTTTTTAGTTCGGCAGTACAGGCCATGAAGGTTTCCATCACCAATGGCAAATCCGAAACGGTCGCTTTCACAATTCTGTTTGTCAGTAGATCCATTTTTTCAAAATTGGTGGGCGAAGGTAATGAAAACACTCACTTTGTACACCAAAATTTGCCCTTCATAAACTCAGAAGAATCACAACTTTCTGATAATGAAAGACTTAGGATTTATATTTATTTTTTTGTAATAATTAGCTATAAAATATATTTAAAATGACTCCTCAAATTTATAGCAAAAGTGACAGGTAAAGTCTATTTTTGTGTTTAGAAAAATCTGATAATTGAGATGAATAAAAAAATTACAATGAAATTTGGGATCGTGGCTGGCATGATTGCTTTAGCAGCAGCAAGTCGTTTTTTACCACATCCACCTAATTTTACTCCAATTACTGGCATGGCTCTTTTCGGAGCAGCTTATTTTGCCAAAAAATATTGGGCATTTATTATTCCTTTTGTTGCTCTTTGGTTTAGTAGTATGATTTTGGATAATGTCGTTTATGCTCAATATTACGATGGATTCCAATTTTTTAGTCAACCATGGGTTTTTGTAAGCCTTATTCTAATTACGCTTTTAGGCACTGGATTGCTGAAAAAAGTGAATCTTAAAAATGTAGTTGGAACCAGTTTACTTGCATCTGCTTTGTTCTTTTTAGTTACGAATTTTGGAGCATGGCAAATGGATATCACTGGATTGTATGCAGCTGATTTTTCTGGCTTGCTTGCCTGTTATGCCGCTGGACTTCCTTATTTTTTAAATACGATTGCTGGAGATTTATTTTACTGTGGAGTATTGTTTGGAGGGTATGAATTAGTAAAGCAGCAACTACCGCAACTACAGACTTTATAAATATAGTTTTCACCTAATCCTAAACCCTATTCAGGAAAAATGGTGTAACTCACCACATTTAAACCACAAACTACATTCGAAAAACTTTCGGCTTCATTGTCCGGAAGTTTTTTTTTGTTTTTGGCGAATTGCTTTAAGGAATTCCAAATTTGAGTTTTGAATATCCCATCCTCTTTCCTCAAAAATCCAGGTAGAGGCTTTTCCAATCGTTACGTTCTTATAAAAATTTTCTCTTGAATAATGCACGAATTTCATCAACTTAAAAGCGTTGAACCATCTGAATAATCGATTGCTAAAAGCTTTCTGGTTAGAAACATTTCCTTGAATTTCAATAACTCTATCTTCAAAAGAAATGGATTGGAGATAACTGCTGATAGATTCAGGAAGTGATTTTAAAAGGTCTTCTATTTCTGTTTTATCTATTTGAAAAAGTCCATCCACTTTTTCAAAAAACATCTTTAAGTCTTTAAAACTTTCGGGAGCATAAGTTTCATAAACTCCATTTGAATTGATGATGTCGCCTACTGCTTTTCCGGTTCCAAATGGAACCCGATGAGATGGGCGAGGGGAGGGAATGACTGTGGTTTCATTACATTCCGTAAACTTTCCAAGTTCAATAAATTTTTGTAAAAAATAGAAATCTTCTCCTGCCTGACGGCGATTCATCCCACCTTGTTTTTGATACTCATGTACACGAACGGCCATGGAAGAGCCAATCGTTTGAAAGGCAAACGGAAAACCTGCCCATCGCTGTGCCTCCACAAAATATCGAAGATGTAATTCGTAATCAATTACGGCTTTATAAGTTTCTTCGTCAAAATCTGCTCCATGTGTTGGATGCTCAAAATTGATGCTGCAGGCAGGTGATTTTGGATGGTTTTTAAAATGATTTTCAATCGCTACAAAGTAATTCAGCTCACATTTGCTATCTGCGTCAAAACACAAAATGAGGCCATTTCTATTTCGCAATTTCCCAAAACGCCAACACGCTTCATCCATCCCAATTTTTCGAGCAAACCCAACGCCAGCAAATTTTGGATTAAGGTCAGGAAAATATAAAATGTGAAATTTTAAACGAGGTTTAGAATTTTTCTCTGCCCATTCTTTTGCCAATTTATAAGTTTCAAAATTTTGAGATTTGATTTTTGGAGAAGTCTTTTCAGAATCATTTATGATAACGATGACTTCTACATCACAAGTGGGCAAATCACATTTTTTCAATGACATTAAACTCAATAACAAAAACGGTTCGTCAAATGCAGGTATCACTACTGCCATGCCCAAATTCTCAGAAACTCGGCTGTGAATTTGTTTGGTAAAAATCGTTCTTGTTTGCAGGTATTGGTTCATTGAATCTTTTTCGATTCTTTAATAATGATTGGTGAGTCTCCATTTCTTGCTAAAATAAAAGTGCGCTCTCCATTAATAGTTGCTTCTTCAATTCTTCTGATTTGTCCTTTAATTGGAGTTTCACCAAAATCAGAAACAGACATATTTCCTTCTTTATTAATAGAAAGAACGTTTCCAAAACTCGCATCATATCTTCCCATTTCAATATTGGGTTCATAAAAATTACCGCCAACAATAATCGAACTTCCTTCTGCTCCTTTTGAATGAATGGAGAAAGCTTCAATAGGGGCAAGTTGCAATTCGGTTGGTAATGGTCGAGGCTCAAATGTTGAATTTCCTTTATTTTCAAAATAGAAACTTCTGAATTCATTGGCCTCATGAAGTGTGGCTTCCTTTAATTTTTTTGAGCCGAAAAGCTCGTTTAGACTTGCCTTTGCCAAGTCCTTTGAAAATAAATATTTCTTTTTCAAACTCACTAATTGCTTTGTCAATTCTGCATAAGTGGCAAATGGAATTTCCTTACCTTCTTTGTAATGAGTCAAAATTTGTTCAACTTGTTTGTTGTTATCAAAATCATTGACGTACATTTTTATAGGCTCTTCTTTTGTTGGTTTTAGTTTAGAATTTTGACCGAGGTTTCCGGCCAGAATATCAATGTCACCATCACCGTCAAAATCATCAGCTGCAACACTATTCCACCAACCTTTTTGGCTCGAAACTTCAATGGGTGTCCAGCTCGATCCTTCGTTTTTTAGGATAACTACAGAGGCCCATTCTCTTGCTAAAATTAAATCAGTATCTCCATCTTGATCGATATCTTTCCATGTTCCATCTTTTACCAATCCAATTGTTTGTATATTGTTGGATATTACGTCTTTAAACTTACCATTACCCAGATTTTCAAATAAATAAGAATTAGGAACTTCCCCATATTTCCATGGAACAGATCTTCCGCCAAAGAAAAAATCGACTAATCCATCGCCGTTAAAATCAGTTGGTAAGACACAAGAAGCCGTAATACTTGCTCCATCAAAAAATTGTTTTTGGGTAAAGTTTCCACTACCATCATTTATAAAAATGCGTTGCTTTAAATATTCGCTGCTCCCTCGATATTCATTTCCACCTGAAGCAATTATTAAATCCAAATCTCCATCATTTTCAATATCTTCAAACACCGCATCTACATCTTCAAAGGTGCTATCTTGAATGATTAAATCTGGGGTATGATTTAAAAATTTTCCGTTTGCATTCTGAATCAAAAGTGCTGACCTTTTTCTTTTTGAAGAACCAAAAAATAGGTCTTTACGACCATCTCCATTTACATCTCCAACTGCAAGTGCAGGTCCTTCCGTTGAAACCATCTGCGGAATTAATCCTTCCCGATTGAAATCGATGTAAGCGTTTTCTTTGTGGGTATAGTTTATTCCCGTTTCATTTGTAATTTCCTCAAACGCAATTGAAGAAGATTTTTTATTGTTAATTAATTCATATTCAAAAATAGGAAGACCGCTTTTCCATTTAATACTTTGAGTTTTATTAGGTTCTAAATTTTCTAAAATTTCATAAGTTCGGTCTGGCCAAAAGAGATATACCTTTTCAATATCAGAGGCTTTTCCAACTCCAATATGAATAGGAATTTGCGCACTTGATTGATAACCCCTCACTGGATAATTTTCATGAGAAATCTGACTGCCATCTTTTTTTATGATAATGATTTTTGCACCAATGGCCTGTTTGTTTTTTTCGCTTCCTTCCAAATCAAAAGAAAGAAAATTACCTTTTGACGCATAAATGTTTTTATAAATGAAAGGTTGATTTTCGATATTGTTGGTGACGATATCTAAATCACCATCATTATCCAAATCCGCATAAACTGAACCGTTGGAGTAAGAGGGGAGGTCATTTTTTATCAACGCATTCATTTTTTGAAATGTCAAGTCACCTTGGTTTTTGAGCAATGGATTGGGCAATTTGATTTGTGGCATTTTTTCAATGATAAGTAAGTCCTCTTCACTTTCCATGTGGTTTACATTTGTTTTGAAAGCAACATCCGGATCACTTTTTCTAAAGTTGATGTAATCAATATCATTCATCCGTCGCGGAATACCATTTGTTATAAACATGTCTTTGTATCCATCTTGATCAAAATCAAAAAACAGAGGCGCCCAGGACCAATCCGTCGCATAAGTATTAGCAAATAATCCAATCTCCGAAAAAGTTGAATTGCCGTTATTTAAATGAAGATTATTGCGTGCAAACTGATGATTGTATCCGTACCTTAATTTGAAATTGAAAACATCATATCCATCTTCTGCTAAAGAAGTTTTTAAAATATAGGGGTCATCTGGAAGCATGTCCATTGTGATAATGTCCTGCCATCCATCGTTATTGATGTCGCCCATATCCACACCCATTGAGAAACGGCTGGTGTGCTGCATTTGATTTGTTAAATCCTCCTTGAAAGTGCCATCACCTTGATTGATATATAGATAATCATTTTCATGAAAATCATTTGCAACATATAAATCTGGATATCCATCCAAATTTACATCTCCTGCCACGACACCCAAACCATACCCAATTACGGTAGATTTAATTCCTGCTTTTTCCGTAACTTCAACAAAGTTGCCATTTCTGTTTTCGTACAATCTATCTCCTGAGAGAGGGTGCTTAGTTCCTTCAAAAGTTTTTTTCTGTCCAAAGGTTCCATTGGCATGGAGCGAATGGTTCATCTGAAAGAAATCTAAATCGCCATCCAAATCATAATCAAAAAACAAAGATTGAGTAGAAAGACAAACCAAGTCTAATCCATACTCAGCCGCTTTTTCTTCGAAAATTGGAATTCCATTTTTATCAATTTCTTTACAAACGAACAATTGGTTTTTACCTAAAATGATGCTGTCCATATTGCCCAATTGGTTGACATAAATATCGAGCAATCCATCTTGATTAATATCTACCACTGAGGCACCACTTGTCCAGCCTTCCATGCCTTTTATGCCAGCAATTTCAGTGACCTCTTTGAAATTCATTTCACCTTCATTTAGGAATAATTTATTGTCTTCCATGTTGGCGGTGAAATATAAATCTACCATTCCATCTCTGTTGAAGTCGCCAGCAGCGATGCCTCCACCATTAAAAAAATACATGTATTTGAATACATTAAACTCTTTGGATTGAGTCAATTTATTATCGAAATTTAAACCAGTTTGATTAGATTTTAACAATTCAAAAACTGGAGATGTGTTTGGTGGGAAATCTGAATTAGTCTCATAAGTGCAAGCTGTAAAATTTATTGATATTAGAAATAAAAAGGACAACGCGAGTTGGCCCAAACTTCTTAGTATTTTATGAAAACCAAAGTTTAAAATATATCTCATCTTCTGTTTCCTCATTTTTTAATTTTATGAACGACAGGTTTCTTATTATTGATTAACGAAATCAAAAATTCTCCATTGAGATTTTTGTAATTTACAAAATCGCGAACTTGTCCATTGACCATGAAGTCAGATTTAATTGGTTCAAAATTTCCTTCACCTTTATTGATCAATACGTGCCCATTGGATGCATCCAGTCTTGAAAATTGTGGCTTGAACCCAAAATCATTCCCGGCTAAAATTAAATCAATTTTACCATCGTCATTTAAATCGCGACAATCAATTGCGCAGACGCAACTTAATTGAGTTTCTGCTGGTAAAGGCATTAGGGTGAAATGTCCTTTACCATCATTTATGGCTACTGATGATTTGAAATAATTGCCTTTTCTAACAATTGCTTTTTTAAGAAGGTCAAGTGGGATTAGTTCTTGAACGGATTTTTTAGCAAAGTCCGTATGCTTGAGATTTTGTTTTTTTAAGAAAACTAATTGTTCGGTCAATTCCTTTTTGAGGGCAACGGTTCTGTCTTTTCCATCAATGGTTTGAGTAATGATTTTTTCAACTGTTCCATTTTTGTCAAAATCTCCTAACCATAATTTTACAGGTTCTTCCTCGCTCCCCTTGAAATAAAAATTTTCACCTCTATTTCCCAGAATTAGATCTAAGTCTCCGTCATTATCAATGTCGGCTGCATTTATCGTGTACCACCAGCCATGAGCATTCTCAAGACCTGTTTTTAGTTCCGAAAATTTTCCATTTTTTATTTTATAAATTTGAGGATATGTCCATTCCCCCGTGACGACTAACTCCGGTTTTTTGTCCCCATCAACATCAACCAAATGCGCATCGGTAACCAATTTTGATTTTTGAAATTGTGGAAATACTGCTCGTGTCACATCTTTAAATTTTCCTTTTCCATCATTTTGTAACAAATAACTTTTGGCTGGTAAACCATAATTGCCTGGCATACTTCGCGAACCCACAAATAAATCTAAATCATTATCGTCATCCAAATCAAAAGGCAAAACAACGCTCGTATTGAAACCAATCGCTGGAAGTGAACGCGCTGCTTTTTCGAAGTTTCCTGCACCATCATTTTCGTAAAGTCGATCCTGCATTGGTCGAGTAATCGGTTGGGAGTGATTTCCTCCAGAACCTAAATAAAGATCCAAATCCCCATCACCATCTTTGTCAAAAAGGGCTACAGCGGTATCTTCAAAGTCTTTATGTTTTTCAAAAGCAGGAATTTCTTTTTTTGAAAAATTCTCACCATCAGAAAAGTAAATTGCAGCAGACTGGTTTCGAGCCCCACCAATAATCAGGTCATCAAAACCATCTCCGTTGAGATCAGCAGAAACTCCTTTTGGTCCTTCATTTGAAAGTTTTTTGATGATTAAACCTTCCTCAAAAAAGTCATTGAAATCATCTTCCTCATGTTTATCAAAAGGCATTGCTACTTTTTCAAAGAGGCTTTTAGTCTTTTCTTTTTGATTAAAAATAAATGGTTTCTTTATTTTTTCAACTGAATTGTAATCAATAGTGTATAGCGCATCGGTAGGAATATTTTTTAAAATGGTATGCTCGTTTTGAGGCCAAATCACAACCAAAGAATCGACCTTTGTATTGGCGCCCATTCCGATAATAAATTTATCATCCACTGATGATTGAAAACCTCTTGCTGTGATAACTTGTTGACTCAAAATTTCATCTCCAGCAAATGCAAAAATCGTAGAGCCAATGGCGAAAGTGTTTTGTGCACTTCCTTTCAATTGAATTTTCAGAAAGTGATTATCAGTTTTTTCGTTTGTCTTGTTTTGGTAGATGATTGATTCAGAATTCAAGTTATTTATTACCAAATCTAAATCGCCATCATTATCTAAATCGCCATAGGCGGCACCATTAGAGAAGGTAGGCTCATCAAAGCCAAAATCAATACTTGCGTCTGCAAACGTTAGGTCTTTCTGATTATGAAAAAATTTATTGATTTGCGGATTGGAAGGCATTTTTTCGATGATTTCGGTCATCTCCTCCTTCTTACCTGTCATTACCATTTTTTGAATAATGTCATTGGCAAAAAAGTCGATAAAATCTTGATCCACTACGTCTTGATAAACGCCATTACAGACATAGATATCACGATATCCATCATTGTCCGCATCAAACATCAACGCTCCCCAACTCCAATCTGATGCCGCGACACCACCGTAAAATCCAATTTCAGAAAAGGTTTGATTTTGATTATTTAATTGCAAAGTGTTTTGCATAAATTGATGATGAAAATCTCTATCCACTTTCAAATCGTGAACTTTAATGTCCTCAAAAAGGGTAGTGGTCTTCAATCGATATTCATCATCAGGAAGCATTTCTGTGACGAAAATTTCAGGGTAACCATCATTATTGATATCCGCCATATCTGCTCCCATTGAGGAATGACTTAGGTGACTTATCCAATCTTTTATTTCTTCTGAAAAAGTGCCGTCTCCTTGATTGATGTATAAATAGTCACGTTCAAAAAAGTCATTGGATACATACATGTCCGGAAGCCGATCTCCATTGATATCGCCTACTGTGATCCCTAATCCAAAGCCGACCAAAGAAGAATAAATGCCTGCATCAAGTGTAACATCTGTAAATTTCCCACCATCGTTTCTTAGCAATTTATCTCCTCCGCCTTTCAGGAAATCTTTGACTGGCCAATCCTTTGCTTGTAAATTTCTTTTGTTTTCATAGTTTAAAGTATTTACTGGAATGAAACTGTTATTTAAAACGTAAGCATCTAAATCTCCGTCCAAATCGTAATCAAAAAACGCAGTGTGCGTGGTATATCCGTTTTCATTTAAATTGTAATCCGCAGCTTTTTCACTAAATGTGCCATCGCGGTTATTTATGAATAATTCATTTTGCGGATCATCTCCTTCAATGTATCCAGCATTGCAAACGTAAATATCTAACCAGCCATCTGCGTTTATATCGGCCATCACTACACCGGTGCTCCAACCTCTTTTTCCTCCAACATTTGCTGATTTTGTGATGTCTTCAAATTTTAAATTCCCTTTATTCAGAAACAACTTGTTGTTGCCCATATTGGCCGTAAAGTAAATATCTGCTAATCCATCATTATTGATATCTCCGATAGAAACACCGCCACCGTTGTAGAAATTTCGATAACTAAAAATATTGAATCGTTCGGAATGTTCGATATTATTTTGAAAACTGACACCCGTTACTTCAGGGCTCATTTTTTCAAATAGTTTTATTTGAGTTGGTTCTGATGAACATCCCCAAACCGTCAAAAAGCAAAATGCAAGTAATTTTCTCATCAAGAATTTTTGTCCAATTTTTGTTCATCAAAGATATTATTTTCCAAAAAAATAGGTCGCTCTAATGAAAGAGCGACCTAAATATTTTCAAGAAACTAATATTGATTAGTATCCAGGATTTTGTTCCAAGTTTGGATTAACAGCAACCTGAGCTGCTGGAATGGCGAATAACAAACGCTCTGAACCAGAAGCGCTTTTACCTTGCCATGGCTCTAAGAATTTACCGAAACGGATAAGGTCTTGTCTTCTCCATCCTTCCCAATATAACTCGCGTCCTCTTTCATCCAAAAGCTCATCAAGTGACAAAGAGCTCAATGTAGAGGCATTCCTTGCTGTTCTTATTTCATTCACTATCGATAATGCTTCTGCGTCCCGACCACTTCTAAGCATAGCTTCAGCTCTCATCAAAAGAACATCAGCATATCTGAAGAAAACATAATCATTGTCGGCGTTATCACCACCATTATAATCGATAGGATACTTAACAACTCGTATTCCTGTTACTTCCAGATTTCCTCCAGATTCAGTAGGAGCTACTTCTGGTGTAAATGCAAGTGGATTTCCAAGTCTATCTTCGAGTGCGTTTCCGTCTCCGTCAAACTGTTGTCCAACCAAGAAGCCCGCTCTAACTCCACCAACGTCAGTTACGCCAGGGTAGTCTGTTCCAATTCTTGCATCATCTGCTTCAAATTTGTCATAAAAATCACTCAAGGTTGTGAATCCATTCCAACCAGATGGGTTTTGCGCATAATGCATGGTACAATACCATCGAGAACGAACATTCCCAGAACTTGAACCTCCTACATTTTCGCCAGTCCAAATGTTTTCAGTTGAAATTGCATCATTATTTGGTGCAAAGTTATCGAAGAAGTTGGTCGCCAAAGAATAAGTACCTCCCATTGCTTCTGATTGAGCAATTACTTCATTCATATCAGCTTGATCAAATGAAGGTGCTTCACGATTTGCCCAAACTCCCTTGTTGAGGTGTGTTTTCATCAACAATACTCTTGCAGCGTCTTTGTTTGCTCTATTCGTTGGGCCATCAGGAAGGTCAGCGATAATAGCGTTCAATTCATCAATGACAAAATCTGCTGTTTGAGTTGCTGAAAAAACCTGTGGGTCGTCATCTAAAGAAGAACCTGGCTCTCTGAATGGTACTTGTCCCCATCCGTCTGCAACACAAAACATTGTGAAAGCACGAATAAATCTTGCCTCTGCAGCTGTTTGCGGATCAGGATTGAAAGTCAAAATATTTCCAGCTGAAAAAGCTGATTGTAATAATTCTTGGAACGTACTATTGAGGAATGCGTGGTCTGCATCCCAAGTGTGTTGATGTAGTACACGCCAAATACCGTTGTCATCCCAGTCTGGTCCTCTGGTTGGCCCTAAGGTTTCATCAGAAGTGTGCTGCTGAGCAGCCCAAAAGCGAGATTGGTCTTGAAACGGTAATCTCAATGAGTTGTAAGCGCCCGCAAGTAATGGGCCTGTATCAACATTACTGTCAGATATATCTTGGGAAATTGCATCTTTTAATTCCTCGTCTAAGTCAGAGCAACTAAAAAGACCCAAAGACACTGCTGCGCAGAAAAATAATAATTTATGTATTTTCATAATTAAAAAAATTTAAATTAAAATGAAAAATTAGCACCCACTAGGAAGTTCCTTGCTGTTGGATACCCAATATAATCTACACCAAATGATGGGATACCGTTGGCCGCCACGTTTACGGTGTTGACTTCAGGATCGAATCCTGAATAACTTGTAAAAGTTGCTAAATTTTGTCCAGTAATGAAAACATTTAGACCTTTTACTGAATTACCGATATTACCCAAATTGTATGCTAATGTTACATTTGCTATTTTCAAATAATCTGCATCTTCTACATATCTTGAAGAAGATTGGATTGCATTACTCTTTGCTTCTAAAACATCACCTTCTAAAAGGCTACCTGAAATGTTTCTTGATCCTAAGTTACCAATGTTGGTTACACTCATTAGTGTATTGTTATACAACTGGTGGCCAAAAGCACCATTCATATTTATTCCTAATGATAAATCACCAAATGATAAATTTGTTCTCAAACCAAGCAACATATCTGGATTAGGGTCTCCAAAATAGATAAATTTATCTCGACCGTCTTCCAGTTTACCAATTTGAGAAACACCTTTGTCGTCCAAGCCATTAAATTCTCTCACATAAAATGAGTGAATTGCAACGTCACTATCAATACGACCTACTGTAGCACCTGAACTACCCTGACCAAACAATCCTTGATAGAAGAAGTTAGGACCAGTATAGTTTTTAACTTGATTATCCAAGAAAGATAAGAAAAGACCTAAGTCCCAGTTGAAATTTTTGCCTCGAACGATATCTGCATTCAAGCCAAGTTCAACACCTTGATTAACAATATTACCTTCTTCAAAGTTAATCCATTTTAGGGATGGAGGTCCAGGGAAGGCTGGCTCCGTACTAAATAGGAAGTTGCTGTTGTTTCTATTAAAATATTCAAGAGAACCTGTCAATCTATAATCCATCAATGCATAATCAAGCCCAATATTGAAAGTTGTTGACGTCTCCCAAGTCAAGTTTGGATTTTGATTAATTGCACTAAATAAACCACCGTCATTATCAAATCTGTATTGCGTTTGGGCTCTTCCTGTTGGAATTGAAGAGTTACCTGTTTGACCCCAACTGGCTCTGAATTTCAACTCATTGAAAGTAGATCCTTCAAGGAAACTTTCGTTGTGGAGGTTCCATCCGAAAGCAACAGAAGGAAAAATACCAGTACGGTTATCCGCACCAAATCTACTGGATGCGTCAGATCTTACCGTTGCAGTTACTAAGAACCGATTATTGAAGTCGAAGATTCCTCGTGCAAAAAACGATTGCAACTCTGCACTCGGATTATTTTGTGCAAATATTTCTCTCGAACCACGAGAGGAAGCGTTCAAGAATCCTGTAAAATCAAGATCATTTACTAAATCAGAATTCAAAAAGTCTCTACCACTAATTCCTGACGCTCGTTCATCAAATTTTTGATACTCGTAACCCCCAATTAAGTTGAGACCTAAATTCGAGCTTAAGTCTTGTGTCCAATTTAAGGTATGCGTTAAAATCTGATTTGTATTGCTACCATTTGATATCCATGCAAGTCCTCTGTCTCTTACGTCTTGTACATTGATAACAGGACTAAGCTGACCTCTTTGTTGACCTGTTCCAGCAGTAACTCCGTAGTTAAATCTATAGGTTAGATTGTCTGTGAATTTTACCCACGGACTAATACTAGCCAAAAGATCTGTGGTATTCGTTCTTGATTTATAATTATCAAGAAGTGCTACAGGATTTACAAAATCACCAAAATCTGGGTCAATTATTGGATTACCGTCTCCATCGTATAATGGGTGGGTAGGGTTCCATTGAAGTGCGTTAGATATCAAACTACCTCTTGCACCAGAACTTGTTCCAATCGGAACGCCGTTTTCGTTAGTTCTTGCTGCAATCATGTTAAAGTCAAGACCCACATTATTGTTTTCAAGAAATTTGTATCCACCGCCAATATTGGCAGAAAGCCTATTGAGACCATTATTTTTTATGATACCTTCTTGATCCAAATAACCTAGACCAATTCTGTAGTTACCATTGTCAGAACCACCTCCTATTGAGACTCCATGGTTCTGAATTATTCCTGTTCTCAAAATTTCATCAAAAGCATCCACATCACTTCCAAAATCACCACCAGTGACTTCAGGGTATCTTGCAAGGGCATCTCTATATTCATCTCCAGATAAAACATCATACTTTCTCTGGATGTTGCTTACCCCTACAGAAGTGTTGAATTGAGCGGTTGGCTCTCCTTTCTTTCCTTTTTTAGTTGAAATAATAATAACTCCATTTGCTCCTCTTGAACCATAAATGGCAGTTGCGGATGCATCCTTTAGAATAGAGATTGATTCAATTTCATTAGGGTTAAGGAAATTGAGAGGGTTGGCAGCAGGTGAGTTACCAATATCGCTACCGATATTAAAGTCTGGCTTAGAAGATGCTCCACCTAATTGAACTCCATCGACCACGTAAAGCGGGTCATTTCCAGCTCTAAAAGAAGAATTACCTCTAATTCTGACTGTTGTTGCTCCTCCAGGTTGACCTGAGTTTGCTGTGATTTGTACCCCTGGTGTTTGACCTTGAATCAATTGATCGGAAGTAACCATCAATCCATTATTGAAGTCTTTTTCACCAATAGAGGCTACTGCCCCTGTCAAATCACTTTTCTTCACAGAGCCATATCCAATTACAACAACTTCATCAAGCACTGCTCCTGCTGCTAATTTTACATTAACAACATTCGAAGCACCCAATTGAACTGTCTGAGTGGCATATCCTGTGTAAGAAAATTCAAGAGTATTAACTCCTGATGGAACATCGATAGAGTACTTACCGTCAAAATCTGTGACAGTACCCGCATCGGTTCCAGGTGCGAAAATGCTTGCACCAATAAGTGGTTCACCAGTATCGCCATCGTTTACTGTACCTACAACGGTACGTTGTGCCCAAGCAAAACTAGCCATTGCTACCAGCGTAAGCATTAATAGCCCACGTCTGAAATAGTCGAACTTAAATTTCATACATTGAGAGTTTAGTTAATAAATTAATGTACTTGCTATTATTAAGTAAATAATAAAATCTAGTAAAATTGATTCTCAAGTTAGGATTGAGAAAAATTAAGCTTTGAATTTGGTAGGAATCGAAAATTAAGGAATCGTGCGTGATAGACACTAAGGAACGTAAAAGTCTATATTAAGAATGAATTAACCAAAAGTATTCAATAAGATTATTAATCTTTTGCCAATGTAGTCATTTAGCAAATTTTCTATTAAAAACTTAGGGCATGATTGAGATTTCACCTTTCATTTCTACGCAATTCTTGCACCTTAAATTTCCTACCAAAAGTTTAATCTATTTTTGATAAATCAACATGTAATTTTAATTTATTTTGCTCTTTTGAAAAAATTGTATGCTTATGCAACCGATTGCGGGAAAGTTTGATGTTGGTAAGTATTGAAAAATATCACAATTTTGTAATGAAAAGAATAACAATAAAGGATTTGGCAAAAATGCTGAACCTATCAACTTCTACGGTTTCAAGGGCTTTGTCAGACCACCCTGATATTAGTGCAAAGACAAAAAATCGTGTAAAAGAAATAGCTGATGAGTTTAATTATACTACGAATATTCATGCTCGGTTTTTTAGGAGTCAGCATTCTCGATTGATAGCTTTGATTTTACCTGAGCTGAATATGTTTTTTACCCCTAATTTAATAAAGGGAATAAATAAAACCATTGGTGCCTCAAATTATTCGTTGATTACTTTTATTTCGAACGATAGCTATAAAAAGGAAAAAGAAATAATAAAACAATGTATGAGTTGGGCTGTAGAAGGCATTCTAATTTCTTTATCAAAAGATACTTATGATCTTTCGCATTTAGAACCCATAAAAAAGGCAGACATTAAATGCGTTTTGATTGATAGAATCAAAGCAGATGAATTTTTTCCTTCAGTTACAATTGATAGTGCTGAGGCGAGTTATAAAGCTATTTCAAGATTAATTGCAGGAGGTCGAAAAAATATTTTGGGAATTTTTGCTAATTCTAACTTAAAAATAACGCAAGAAAGATTGATTGGATATAAAAGGGCTTTGAGCGAAAATAATATTCCAATTTTGGAGGAAAATATTATTACGGTTGATAAGAGTCAGGATCTTGATTTTATTCTTCCAACAGTTTTTAATTTTAATAAGAAAATAAATGCCATTTTTACAATGACAGATGAGTTACTTGCAAAGTGTTTATTTCACATCAATAGCGCTGGTTTGTCCATACCTTCAGATGTTTCCGTAATCACGATTAGTGATGGGGTTTATCCTTATTTGACCTTTCCAAAAATTAGTCATGTCAAAGATTCTGGAAACAAAATGGGGAAAAGTGCTTGCTCGTTTTTGCTTGATTTAATAGCTAACAAAACTTCCAGTTCAAAAAAGGGTTTAGTTTTATCAACCAAATTGGTGGAGCTTGATTCAATTTAGATTGTTTATAAAAAAAAGAAGGCTTAACTTAAGAATAAAACCTTGTCCTCATTCCGGCTAAAATTGCTTTTTTTCCTATTTCTGATTCCAAACTTTGTTTGCCTCAGCCAAAACCCCTTTTTAACTCCATTTCCTGACAAGAGGAAAGTGGTGGTTCCATTCGATTATATCAACAATTTTTTGATTGTAGAAGTAAGATTAGACAATTTTCTACGAATGAAATTTTTAGTTGACACGGGTGCACAACATACCCTGATTACTGATAAAAGAATAGCCTTTTTATTAGGATTGGAATACGTCAGGGAGTTTAGAATTGTTGGGGCTGATATGAAAAGAGAACTAATCGCAAGACTTGCTAACGGCGTAAATATTGAACTTGGGGATCTGTTGGTGGAAAATTTGCCAGTTTTGGTTTTAGATGAGGATTACTACTTGTTTGATGAATTGACGGGTGAGGAAATTCATGGCATAATTGGTGGTGATTTTTTAAGAAGATTTGTGGTTGAGATTAATTATTTCAGAGAGAAATTGATTTTTCATAACCCAACCTATTTCAAAAAGAAAAATCCCAAATACGAGATTCATCCAATTGTTATAGAATCACATAAACCCTATATCAATTCAGACCTTTTCTTACAAAATATGGATGCTCCAATTAATTCAAAATTGTTATTAGATAGTGGGGCAGGGGTGGCCTTATTATTAGATATTGAATCTAATAATAAAATAAAAATTCCTGAAATAGCGATTCCAGGAAATATTGGCGGAGGCTTAGGAGGAGACCTGATTGGGTACTTGGGAATGACTGATAAATTAAATTTTGGTTCCTATGATTTACAAAATATACCTACAAATTTTCAGCAAATTGAAAGTGATACAATTGAGGTGAATGATAATAATCGGGATGGTTTGGTGGGCAATCAAATTCTGGATAGATTCAATCTAATTATTGATTATCATAGAGATAAATTATACTTGCAGCCTAATAGGAGGTTCAAGAAAGGATTTAGGATAAATAAAAGCGGACTTTCGATAATTGCATCAGGTGATAATTTGAATAAATATATTGTTCAAGATGTTCTTAATAAATCACCCGCAGCAGTGGCAGGAATGCTCGCTGGAGACAAAATCCTAAGTATTAATCGAATTCCTTATTACTTTCTTTCTATGAAACGAATAAACAGGATTTTAAGTAGAAAGGAAGGTCGAAGATTGAATATTCGCGTTAAGCGAAAGGATAAGAAAATGAACTTCAATTTTCAGTTACAGAATTTATTTCAAAAAAAATCTACTAAGTAGTTAACTTTTTTTCTTACAAAAACGTCGAGACAGCGATATGGATTTACAATTGTTTAACGATACAATTAACCCTATCAAAGATAAACTTTACCGATTCGCTTTGCGATATGTAAAGAATCCGATGGAGGCAGAAGATGTGGTTCAAGAAGTATTCATCAAGCTATGGAAGAATCGAGATCAATTTGATCAGATTAAGAACATTGAAGCATGGTGTATGCGAGTCACTCGAAACTTGTCAATTGACAAATTGAGAGCCGCCCACAACAGATTGAAACAGATGCCTGAAGGGATGGATTGGAAAGATACAGGCGCAAGCCCTCAAAGACAATCCGAATTGAATGAAACGATGGCTAATGTGAAGAAATGGATTGAAGAATTACCAGAAGCACAACGAAACGTAATCCAACTAAGGGACATAGAGCAATTTAGTTACAAAGAGATTGCAGCAGCACTCGAAATCAGTATGGAACTGGTAAAAGTGAATCTGCATCGTGCTCGAAAAACAATTCGTAAAAAATTATTAGACTCAGACTCTTATGGAATTTAATCAAATTAAAAATCTAATTGAGCAGTACTTTGAAGGAGACACTTCTGTTGAGCAGGAGCAATTACTTCGAACGTATTTCTCAGGAGAAGAAATCCATGATGAGCTAACCTTGTACACTCCAATTTTCAGATTTCAAACAACAGACTCCAAACAAACACTTTCTTCTGAATTCAATTCAAATTTAAAATCTGCCATTATTGATGATTTAATGGCCAGTTTTTTTGAAGGAGAATCCAGTTTAGAAGATGAAAAAGTCCTGAAAGAATACTTTGCAGGCAACATTGAAGAAAAACACAAGGAATTCGTTCCTTATTTTACCTACACAACTCAGGAGGCTATCCCAAAACTAAGTGCTGATTTCAATACCGATTTTCAATCGAAATTGATGGATTCTTTAATCGAAGATTATTTTGAAGGAGAAACATCTTTGGAAGATGAAAAAATGCTTCACCAATATTTTCAGGGTGAAGTTTCGAGTCAGCACTTAAAGTATAAAGACCTGTTTGGTTTATTTGTTGAGGAAAGAAAACCCCAGCTTAGTACAGATTTCAATCAAAATCTTGAAGAAAAACTTTCTGGTGGAAAGGTGATTGAGATGAAACCTGCCGAAGAAAAAGGGAAAATTCGTCGAATAACACCAACGCTCTGGAGAGCGGCAGCAATGATTGCTTTAGCAGTTGGAGCCTTGTGGATGTTGGATTTACCTAAATCTGGAACTGATATGCCAGTTGCATCAGCATCTACAATTGATTGGACTCAATACGAGCCAAAAAATGCAGAAGAGGCACTTGAAAAAACAAAAGCTGCACTTGCTTTGGTTTCGAGAAAGATGAAAGAAGGAGAAGAGCAAACTTTAAAAGGTTTTAGAAAGATGAAATCGGCTAACCAAGCAATAGGTATTAATTAAAAACTTACTGATTAAGAAAAATAATAGTCCAAAATGAAATCGATAAAAAATTTATTCATTCTATGCTTCGTGGCAATATCTGTTGCCCTTTCTGCACAAACTGATGCAATTAGCAAGCACTTCGCCAGCTACGTAAACAACTCAGATTTCAATGTTATCTACATTAGTCCGCAGATGATGGATATGATTGCAGAAACTGATGAGAATACTGATAAAGATGTAAAAGAGGCACTTGAAAATTTGTCAGGACTTAGAATACTTACTACCGCAAAGACTCCTGGGGAGTTTTATAAAAATGCAGTTTCGACCTTAGGGAGTTCGGATTTAAAATCTCTGATGAATATGAAGAGTGCAAACGGAGAAAATGTAAATTTCTTTGTAAGAAATGCAGACAAGAAAACAGAAGAATTGCTATTGGTGATTGGAGGAGAAGAATTCGTAATGTTGAGTATGGAAGGAGATATTAACCTCAGAAAAGTTTCAAAACTCGCTAAAGCACTAGATATAAAAGGTGCAGAACATTTAGAGGAGTTAAAGAACCAATAAAGAAATTTAAGATTGTCAATTTTCCCTCATAACCATGAAAACCAAGAGGCGCTCAAATTTTTGAGCGCCTCTTTTTTATTTCTTCTTTTTCTTAAATTTCTTTTTGCTGCGTTCGAATTTTTTTCGAGCCTTCTTTTTATGAAAAGGATTTCCATTCTTAGAAGATGATCTTGCTCGAGACTTTGGCTTGGATTCAGAAGATTTGGAAGGATCGTAGGTTCTGATTTCTTCTACTTCTTCACCTTTGCCTAAAGTCATGTAAGCAATTTGCCTCAGCAAGTCCTCTTTGGTCAAATTACTTAATTTCTTATTCGCCTCTTCCAATAATCCATCAACTTCTGGAATTGCTTTCGCCTTTTTCAAATCCTCAATAAGGATGGAAAGTTTTCTATCATAAATAACTTTCCTTGTTGGTATTTTGACGAACTTTATTTTCGACCCAATTTTTCTTTCAACTGCAGTCAATTGACGTTTGTCCTTCGGATGAGCCAAAATAATAGAATGACCCTTGTTCCCAGCTCTGCCCGTTCTGCCGCTTCTATGTGTGTAGAAGTTTATGTCTTCAGGAATATTATAATGAAAAACGTGGGTAATACTATCAACATCAATTCCTCTTGCCGCAACATCAGTTGCCACCAAAAGATTGATTTTTTTCTTTTTGAATTTCTGCATCACCTTATCACGTGCCGCTTGACTCAAATCACCATTTAAGGCATCTGATCTGAATCCATCAAAAACCAGCTGGTTGGCAAGCGTGACAGTATCTCGACGAGTACGACAGAAAATTATTCCATATACCTCATCAGCATTTGAAGAAAAGATGAATCGTTTTAAAGCGATATATTTTTCTTTTGGTCGTACTAATGTGTAAATATGAGTAATATCATTATTCGCTGCATTTTGTTGACCAACCACTACTTCCTCAGGGGAATCCATATAATGTTTGGTGATGCGCTTAACATCCTTACTCATGGTTGCGGAAAACAACCAGACTCTTTTTTCAGAAGGAGCAGATTTTAAGATTTCGTCAATCTCTTCCCGAAAACCCATGTTGAGCATTTCGTCTGCTTCATCCAAAACTAAAAACTGAATTTGTGCTAAGTTAACCGCTTTTCGTCTGATCAGGTCTCGCAATCGCCCAGGAGTGGCTGCGATAATTTGGACTCCTTTTTTGATAGTAGTGATTTGCCTTCGAATATCAGCTCCGCCGTAAACGGCCACAATTCGGACACCTTTATCAAACTTGGAGAATTCCATCAACTGGTTCGTGATTTGAACACAGAGCTCACGCGTTGGAGCTAAAATTAGGGCTTGAGGATTGACTGACTTTGGGTCAACCAAATCCATTAACGGCAAACCGAAGGCAGCTGTCTTGCCTGTTCCAGTTTGTGCTAAGCCGATAAAATCTTTTGAATTTTCGAGAAGTAGCGGTATCGCTTTTTCCTGAATAAGAGTGGGTTCTTCAAATCCTAATGCCTCAACTGCCTTTAAGGTAGGCTGGGATAACCCCAGCCTTTGAAATTTGCTCATTTATGTTTTTTACCAAAATCGTCTTGCCGATTTTGGATAATAGGAAAATTACTCACCGTATTTTTCCTGAATATATTTTGCTTTCAAAACCTCAGCTCTACGTTCAACAGAAGGTTTTGTGAAATGCTTTCTATTTCTAAGTTGCTTGATTACACCTACTTTACGGTGCTTGTTTTTGTAACGCTTGAGAGCTCTGTCAATAGACTCTCCTTCTTTTACATTAATGATTAGCATGTATTGAATTTAATTTAATAATACGCGTTCTAAAATTTTGGAGCGCAAAGATACATATATTTAGGACGCAAAGAAACATGGGTAGGTTAATTTTTTTTACTTTTATGCCGTGAGATACGAAAGAAAATACCGAATTGATGAAATGCCCTTTTCTCAGGTGAAGCAAACTGTGAAAATTTTGCCTCATGGATTTAGAAAAGCTTATGATGATAGAGTAGTGAATAACATCTATTTTGATGAGCCAGGTTATGTAAAATTGAGGGAAAATAGAGATGGAATTGCAGTAAGAAATAAGCTAAGAGTAAGATGGTATGGTGAGAATTTAACTGATGAAATTACGCTCGAAATAAAGGGTAAAAAAAATGACTTAGGGACTAAAGAACAGTTTAAAATAAATCTTTCTCAAATAAAAAACCTTAACGAGCTTACGGAGAGAGTGAAAACCGCATCAAGAAAATCGGATGCCAAAGTTTACCCTGTTGTTATAAATCAGTATCACAGAAGCTATTTTGTGAATTCTGACAAGACCGTCCGAATTACGATAGATAAAAATCTTAAATTTTTTCCACTATTCAATAAAGGTTTGTCAACCTCTGTAGAAGAATTGAAAAGTTTCTACTCAAGAATTTGGACAGAGTCTCCTTCAATCATTTTAGAAATGAAATATTCTAAGGAGGCACAAGGGAAAGCTAATCAGATAGCGCAACGATTGCCCTTCAGATTGACCAAATATTCAAAATTTGCAATGGGTTTGCAGCACCTTTTCAACCAATCGGTTTAAAATTTAGGACAAAGTAAACTTTCATTTTGGGTATTACTGGAGTAGGAAACAGAAAATTCAAAAGCTCCTTGACCTCGACGAGTTGTTTGCAAATCAACTAAAGTAGCATCATAACTTAATCCAAACAGGATATTTCGGTACTCGATTCCTAACATTATGATGGCTGCATCAAGCGAGAACGAATCATCAAAATTTCTGACTGGTCTTACCCATCCTCCAATATGAAGTGCGGAGTAATCGTATTCTGAAAGTGCAATTCTAACATTAGAACCTGTAACTGCCTGAAAATGAGGACCTTGCAAGCTTCCAACTAATCGTGGTTGAATAGAATATTTGTCAGAAAGCGGGATGCTGGCACTAACTTGTGCACCAAACTTTCTAAATAAAGTATTCCCTTCATACATGATATCTGTATCTATTGGGAAAAAAGAAACCTGGGGTTCGAATATATGGTGCAGTGATACTCCTGCGTAAAAGGAAGTTCTTCTTCCTGGAATAAAGGCATAGTTCAGCCCAATAGCCCAGTCATCAAAAGAGAAGTTGTTACTGGGTAAAATTTCTCTTGTTGGATTAAAGAAACCAGTAGTTCCATTGTACTCATCATCAAAGGTTAAATCTTCGTAATTGATATTCCGCTGATTGATTCCTCCTTGGATGCCTAAAGAAATGTATTGTGTATTATTCAAATCCAAAGCTTTGTGGTAGGCAGCAGATAAAGCTATTTGATTGGTATTAAAATCAACACCAGGAACTTTATCATTATAAAACATCAAACCGATTGCGACCGCATCATTATATTTTCCATTATAAACTTCTAACGGAAACCTTACATCCAACATTCCAGCAAACGTAACATACGGATCATCTAACGTTTGTCTCCATTGATCACGATAGATTCCTGAAAAACGATAAGTCCCTGCATAAGAACCCGTTAAGGCAGGGTTGAGAGCAAGAGGAGCATTATAAACTTGTGTGAAGTGCTGATCTTGGGCCTTCAACGATATACAAAATACCAAAACTAAAAGTCCGGTAAAAAAACTTTTCATTATTAATCTTTTAAGTGAATGAGCCTCAAATCTTGGTGCGTGTTCAATGTTTATGCAAATTCAGGTTCCAGAAATTCATTAAGAAACTTTAAACTGAATTTTAAAAACGCACCTTTTTGATTCGCAAAGGTAATTTGATTTTAATTAACTTTGGCAATTCATAGAACTCGTTTTAAAAGGCAAAGAATTTGCCGTTTTTTCTAAAATCTAAGAAACGCAGTTTTATTATTTTTAATTAACCTATTCCTTTTTTAACAAATCTGTTTATGAGATTTGGCATTTGCCCTCTAAGTGTTATTCCGGTAAGGTCACAAGCTAATCATCAAAGCGAGTTGCTTTCGCAATTGCTTTTTGGAGAAATGGTGGAAGTAGTAGATACAAAAGGGAAACAATGGTTGAAGGTGCGTGGCTTGATGGATAACCATTTCGGATGGATTCAATCCAATCAATTACAGGAAATCGATGAAAAAAGTTCTAAAAAACTAACCACTGATTTTGCCTTTGCTTTAGATCTTTCACAATCTATTCGTGGAAATAATCACCATTTTCAAATTCCTATTGGTGCTCGACTGCCTCAGTTTGATGGCCTTCGTTTCTCTTTGTTTGGTCAAAATTATGAATACAGTGGACAAGCGGTTTCTCCTCAAGAATTGAAGCGTAATGTATTTGAATTGCTTCCTAAAATAGCCAGAAAGTTTTTGAATATTCCTGAAATGAAGGGGGGAAGAACTCCTTTCGGACTAGACACTTCTGCTCTGATTCAACACATATTTGGATTTATTGGTGTTAATCTGCCTAGGACTGCTGACCTCCAAATCGAATTTGGCAAAAACGTTGATTTTGTGGAGCAAGTTCAGGAAGGTGATTTAGCATATTTTCAAAATCGAAAAGGAAAAGTCACTCATGTAGGCATGATTTTGAGTGGTGAGCAAATAATTCATTCTTTCGGAAGGGTACGAATTGATAGGCTCGACCACTATGGCATTTTTGATGAGCAAACAAAAAAATACTCGCACAAACTCAGATTAGTAAAAAGAAATTTGCCACTAAAACCTGAGGAAGAAGTTTCACAAATTCCAAATGAAGAAGTAACGGTTCTGGATCAAAAAATTCTATTTGAATCCTAAAACGCTTCATTTACAGTTAGGTAAAATCCACTTGTATTCCTTCCAATACCATAGTCAATCCTTAAATTTAATTTGTCCTTTGGCACTAACGTAAATCTGAGGCCAACGCCTCCTGATGGGCGAATATATTGGGTTTGGAGGTTAGAAAATTTATCTGTAACGGTTCCAAAACTTGTAAATCCGACACCACTAAATCTCCAAAAAATAGGAAAACGATATTCCGCCTGAAGTACGGCCATGTGATTGTCTCGGTAGAATCCTTCAAAATACCCTCTCATCCGTTTAGAACCTCCAAACAATGCTAAATCATCAAAGGGGGTGTTTCCAAAATTCATTCTTCCGTAGGCATTGAGTGCCAGAATGTGGTTTGGACGTAAAGTGAAAAATTTTCGATAATCTAAATAGATTCTTTGATGTCTGAAATCAGAACCCATCCATTTTTCGCTTGCATAAAGGACTCCTTCAAAAAAAGCACCATTACTCGAATAATTGACATGATCTCGGGTATCATATTGATAAATTAAACCAGAACCCGTTATAATTCCTCCACGGCTGCCAAGGATATTGCCACGCGCTAATGCTCCATTTGCCTCTGTTCGAGTTATTTTGGAATTGTCAAACCAATATCGAATGCCGAGGTAGTTTTTTTTATCAACTCTTCTTAAATAATTCAATCGAATTCGAGGGTAATTAAAGCGGTAAGACTCTTCAAATTGGGCTTGCTCTTTTTCTTTAAACTGATTGCCAATTGGATAAAACCTATCTGTAAAATCAAAAAATCCAATTTCTCCGTAAGCTTGATTGATCGATTCATTCCAATATAGTTGAAATGGAAAAAACAGCAATAATTGTTCGCGAGTGGTGTAGGCGAAGTCTAATTGAACCTGAGATCGTCGGCCGTTTAATTTTTCCTTGTGCATCAAAAAAGAAAAACCACCAGCAACGCCAGCTCCCCAACCCGTCTCTGGGGTGAAGAACAATAAAGGAAGTCCAAAGAATTTGGAATCTCTTATCAACTTTGTTGAATCAGATTTCTGTGAAAAAAGATTGGAAATCGAAGCAAAGAAAAAGAGTATTAAAATTAATTTTTTCAAAAGGATAGGAATAGGTTATTTAAAATTGCCTCAATCAAACGTTATTTTGTTTTTAAATGTTTTGAGAGCGTTGAAAAACGTGATTAAGAATTTAGGTTTTGAATTTTAATAGATCTATTTTTTGTATCGAATTTATTTTAATTGATGATATGCCACAAGCTGCTCCAACGTAATTTTCTTCCAATTTGAAATCAACTATTTTGTTTTCTAAAGTATTGGTAACCAGTGTTTTGGAGGGTAATCTATTTTCCAATTCTCTCATTTCTTTTATCGTTGAACCAATAGATTTTATAAAACTTTCTTTCCTTACCCATAGTTTATAAAAAGCCAAAGTTGGATTTTCATTTTCTTCAATAAATGTCAATTCACGGTCAGTGAAAACATGGTGGAAATTTGATAAATCAACTGGTTTTATTTTCTCAATATCAATTCCTATTTCATTTGAATCAAAGGCACAAACAACCAGATCATTAGAATGTGAAATATTGAAAAAAACACCGGCTACGAAAGGTTTTCCATTCTTATTGATTTTTATCTTATTGAATTCATTTTCCAGTCCATGATTTTTGAGACCCAATCTAAGAAGCTTTCTTCCAGTTGTATAATTGAAAGCGGCCTCCTCTGATTTATATCTAAGTGATTTTTCAATCATGTTTTTTGGTAAATCAGAAACAAACGCTTGAAGCGTTATGCTTTGCGGTATTTCTCCTGAGTTTGCCCAATAAATCTTCATGATTGATGACGATTTTTGGCAAAACTAATTTTTATTTTAATTATCATTCTTTCTTCACAAAAATCTTTCGTTCATTTGTGCGGTACTGGTGAGACAAAATAATTACCGCTGGTTCAAATAGATGGTAACACAACAAAAAATTACTGAAATCGCTTCCGAACTTTTCCTTAAACACGGGGTAAAGGTAGTGACCATTGATCGGATTGTTTCAGAGCTTCGAACTTCCAAAAGAACTATCTATAAATTTTTCAAAGACAAGGACGAATTGCTAACCGATTGTATTTGGGAATACCACAAAAAGGTAAGGAATGAAAATGAGGAGATAATACACAATGCTCCAAATGCCATTGCGGCAATGGGGCTTTTGCATCAAAAAATCCTTGAAAGAGCTTATACCATCAATCCCAACTTTTATCCAGATATTTTTCGGTTTCATCCCAACCTTGAATCCGAAATTGAAAAAGCAGGGCTTTATGCCAAAGAAGAAATGTTGTACCTCGCCAATTGGGGAATCGACGATGGCATTTTTGTAGATGACTTGGATATTGAGGTTGTAGGAACGACAGTTTTGTGCCTTTTGAAATTATTCAAAGACCATCAAAAATTTCCGATGGAAAGATTCTCAAGAGAGCGATTAACCTTCGGAACATTGGTGCCATACATGCGAGGTTTATGCACCTCAAAAGGATTAGAATTACTAAAAAAGCAAGAAGAACTTTTCAGGGTTTCCATTTAACTGAAATTGGTCTATTTTTAGTAATAAAAATTTAATATGAACTTTTGTATTTTATAAAAAACTGAATTTTAGATAATTATAGATTTTAAATTAAATTTTATCAAAAAATTCATCATTTGAAAATTACATGAATTTAAACTCCTCACTTAGTAAAACTCCTGTGGCCATTGTTGGTCTTTCTGCTTTTTTTGCAGATGCCAAAAACTTGGAGGAATACTGGAATAATATTGTCGAAGCACGTGATAGCATTGTCGAAGTTCCAGAAGATAGATGGAAAATTGATGATTATTATAATCCAGATCCATTTGCCGAAGACCGGACTTATTGCAAGGTTGGTGGCTTCCTACCAAAAATTGATTTCAATCCAATGGAATTTGGCTTGCCGCCAAATATTTTGGAAGTGACAGATGTGAGTCAACTGTTGGCTTTAGTGGCTGCTCGTGACGCTTTTCAAGATGGAGGTTATGGAAAAGGCTCAGAGAAATTTACCAAAGAATTGCGTGAAAAGACCGGCGTAATTTTGGGCGTCGGTGGTGGTCAAAAATTGATTGGGCCATTAATGACCAGATTGCAAAGACCAGTTTGGGAAAAAGCACTTCGTTCAAGCGGAATCTCTGAAGCAGACATTCCACCTATCATTGAAAAGATAAACAAAGCATTTATCGGTTGGAATGAAAATTCATTCCCTGGAATGCTCGGGAATGTGATCTCAGGTCGAATTACCAATCGATTTGATTTAGGTGGAATCAATTCCGTTGTGGATGCAGCTTGTGCCGCTTCACTTTCTGCCGTGAAAATGGCCTTGAGTGAATTGGTCGAAGGTCGGTCAGATATGATGTTAACCGGTGGAGTAGATACCGACAATTCCATTTTCATGTACATGTCTTTCTCAAAAACGCCAGCATTCTCACCATCTGGAAAAATCAGCCCTTTTAGTGAGGCAGGTGATGGGATGTTGATTGGTGAAGGAGTTGGAATGTTATTGATGAAGCGTCTGGAAGATGCAGAAAGAGATGGTGATAAAATATATGCAGTCGTAAAAGGTATTGGTGCATCTTCTGATGGTCGATACAAATCTGTTTACGCACCACGCCCAAGCGGTCAAGCGTTGGCGATGGGACGCACTTATGAAGATGCAGGTTATCCAGCATCAACCGTTGGGCTTGTTGAAGCGCACGGAACAGGCACTGGAGCAGGTGACCCAACCGAGTTTACCTCCATGAATATGGTTTTCTCTGGTGAAAATCAGCATATTGCTTTGGGTTCTGTAAAATCACAGATTGGTCATACTAAATCAGCTGCAGGTGCGGCTGGGATGATAAAAGCTGCTTTGGCATTGCATCACAAAGTATTGCCACCCACCTTGAATGTGGCAGCGCCAAATCCAAAGTTTGATATTAAAAACACACCTTTTTATCTTAATACAGAAACGCGTCCTTGGTTTAAAACAGAGTATCCAAGAAGAGCAAGTTTAAGTGCTTTTGGCTTTGGTGGAATCAATATCCACATTGCGATGGAAGAGTATGGTAGTGAAAAATCAGGCAATTATCGCTTGCACGAACCCTACAAAACAGTTTTGCTTCAAGAGGAATCGGTTGCAACTTTAATTAAACAATGTCAATCCATTCCGACTACGCTTTCTGGTGAGAACGGAGATTTGGAATTTGGTAAATTAGTTGAAAATTCAAGAAGTCTTGATTTGAATACCAGTCAACCAAGATTGGGGTTTGTTGTAAAAACGAAAGAAGAGGCAATTGAATACTTCCAAATTGCAGCCCAACAATTGGCAGCCAATCAAGCAGGATGGGAACATCCAAAAGGAATCTATTTTCGTGCAAGCAGCATCGATAGTTCTACCAATTTGGTGGCCTTGTTTTCGGGACAAGGTTCACAATATGTTGGAATGGGTGGGGCATTGGCCAACACTTTTCCAGCGATTTATGACGCTTTCGCGAAAACAGGAGATTTGACAAAAACGATTTTTCCAGTCCCTGTTTTTTCAAAAGAAGAAAGAGCACAACAGCAAGTCGAACTCACCAAGACCCAAAATGCTCAGCCTTCGATTGGAGCCATGAGTATGGGGCTTTTCAAAACTTTGAAATCAGCTGGCTTTAATCCAAATTTTGTAGCTGGCCACAGTTTTGGAGAGCTAACTGCGCTTTGGGCGGCAGGAGTTTATGACGATGCAACTTTTCTCGAATTGGCAAAGACGCGTGGTAATGCCATGGCACAAGAAGCAGGCGGTGATGCCGGAACGATGGCTGCTGTCAAAGCATCTTTTGATGAAGTGCAAGCGGCAATCAAATCTATTGCAGGAGTTAAAATTGCAAACGTAAATTCTGATAGACAAATTATTATTGCAGGAGGAACAGATGCGATACAAAATGCTCAAAATCAATTAGTTGCAGCAGGTTTGACTGTGATTCCGTTACCTGTTTCAGCAGCTTTTCATACCGAGTTTGTGGCACATGCTCAAAAACCATTTGCAAGTTTTGTTCATGGTTTGAAATTTAATAAACCACAAATTCCAGTTTACGCAAATAGTACAGCACAACCATATCCTTCCAATTTAAATGAAGTGAAATCTCTATTGAAAGAACAGATTTTAAAACCTGTCTTTTTCAAACAACAGATAGAAAATATTCATGCAAATGGAGGTCGCATCTTTGTAGAGTTTGGACCAAAGGGGGTGCTTACTAATTTGGTAAAATCCGTTTTGAGTGGAAAAGATTATGTTGCAGTTGCACTAAATCCGAATGCAAAAAAGAATAGTGATTTGCAGTTCAGACAAGCGGTGGTTCAATTGCAAGTTTTGGGTGTTCCGTTAAAAAATGTTGATCCGTACAAGGCTATCCAACCATTGCCAGCACCAAAAACAAAATTAACTGTTGAGTTGAATGGCAGTAACTACGTTTCTCCGAAAACGCTAAAAGCCTATGATGATGTATTGAACAATGGTTTCAAAGTATCGCAATCAGCAACACAAGTAGTAGAAAAAATAGTTAACGTACCCGTTGAAAAAATAGTGGAAGTAGAGAAAATCGTGGAGAAAATTATAGAAGTACCAATTCAAAATCAAGAACAAAATTCAGAAGAAATGACAAAAGAGGCACTCCAAGTTTTACAACAAACGCTCCAGTCGTTCCAAGCAAACCAAAACAAATCCTTAGAGATTTTTGAACGATTCATGAGTGAGCAAAATGCTCAAGCACAACAATTAATCAACCTTGTTGCAGGCCAAATTGAGGCTGGAAAATCAGCTCCAGTTATGGCAACTGCTGCTGTTGCTGCCACTCCTGTAGTGACCACCCCAAAGGTGATTCAGCCAATCATTCATTCCAATGGAAATGGAAACGGCCACAGCAATGGACATTCGACGGTTGCCACGCCAGTGGTGCAAAAAGTAGTGGCTCCAGTTGCACCTCCAGTTGTATCAACTCCAGCTCCAAATGGTGGTGGATTGAACGCTGGAAAAATTTCTGGAATCCTTTTAGAGGTAGTATCAGAAAAGACAGGTTATCCAGCCGAGATGCTTGAGTTGGAAATGGATATGGAAGCAGATTTAGGAATTGATTCCATTAAAAGAGTAGAAATCTTTGGAGCGCTAACGGCACAATATCCAGAGATGTCTAACATCAATCCTAATGACTTGACGGAGTTAAGAACCTTAGGTGAAATTGTAACTTTTGTAACTGGAAAAGCGGGTTCAGCACCTGTTGCCGCTGCACCAGTTTCAACTCCACAACCTGTTGTGAGTCAACCAGTTGCTGCTGTTTCCAATGGAGCTGCAACGGCACCATCTTCAGGAGGCGTTTCTCAAGCAGAGATGGAAAAGGCACTTTTAGAAGTAGTATCAGAAAAGACAGGTTACCCAGCCGAGATGCTTGAGTTGGAAATGGATATGGAAGCGGATTTGGGAATTGATTCAATAAAAAGAGTAGAAATTTTTGGAGCATTGACTAGCCAATATCCAGCCATGTCAGACATCAATCCAAATGACCTGACGGAGCTTAGAACTTTGGGAGAAATTGTAACTTTCGTTAGCTCAAAAAAGGGGTAAGCGTAGCTTCTGAACCTCAGGTTGTTGCGCGGAAGGAAGAGAGGTTTACAATGGAAACTCCAAAACAGAACACAACTGTTCCAATTGGAGATTTCCATGGTGTTACTCGTAGTAGAGTGACCTTGCAGTACCTTCCTCGACCAGATTTTTACGAATTTCAGATACCGCTCACACATTGTATTTTATTGACCAATGATGGTTCAAAATTAACACAAAAAGTGTTTTCAAAACTTGCTGCCAATAACCAAAAAGTGGCTGTTTTAAATTTGCCAAATGTACCCAACCCAATCAAGGTAAACGCATTTGATTTACCTGAAATTTCGGATTTCGCAATTGGAGAAGCTTTACAGGAAATTGCTAAAGAGCATGGTGCGATTGGTAGTTTTATTCATCTCCATCCACATTTCGAATTTCAGGGTGGCCGATTCGTCCAACATTTTAAGACTGAAAGGGAAATTGTAAAAGCAGTTTTCTTTTTGGCAAAACACCTAAAACTTTCACTGAATGAACTAGGTGAAAAACAACGAGTTGGATTTATGTCGGTCACCCGTCTCGATGGTAAATTGGGGCAAGGCAAAAGAGGCAATATTTCTGTCATTGGTGGTGGTTTAAAAGGATTGATCAAATGCTTGAATTTGGAATGGTCGCCAGTTTATTGTCGAGCAGTTGATATCCAACCAGAGTTAGCTGTTGAAGTGATTGCGGATCAAGTGATTGCTGAATTTCACGATGCTGATTTGACTTATGTTGAGACTGCATTTTCGGAAGAAGGACGAAAAACGACGACTGCTAAAAAAGTACAACTGACTGATAATGAGCAAATTAAAACCACTGTTTCTTCAGATTCGGTGTTTTTAGTGAGTGGTGGTGCAAAAGGAGTAACTGCCAAATGTGTGGTAGAAATGGCGCGTTGTTTCCAATGCAAATTCATTTTGCTCGGCCGTTCAGACTTCGATTATCAGGTGCCCGCTTTCGCGGAAAATTTCTCTTCAGAGGGTGATTTGAAACGTCTGATCATGGAAGACATGAAAGCTCGTGGCGAGAAACCAAACTTGAAAGAAGTCAGACGAATTTTCAAAAATATCACGGCCAAAAAAGAAATTGAAGACACTTTAAATAAAGTGAAAAGTCATGGCGCTCAAGCCATTTATATAAAAGGTGATGTAACGAATGCTGCCAGTTTTTCAACTCAATTAAAAGCAGCAGAAAAACAACTTGGGAAAATCACTGGAGCCATGCATGGCGCAGGGCGATTGGCTGATAAATACATTCAAGATAAATCAGAAGCGGATTTTGAGAACGTACTTTCTGTAAAATTAGATGGACTGCTCTCTCTCTTTCAATCAGTTGATATTCATAATTTGGATCATCTGATTTTGTTCTCATCTGTTGCTGGTTTTTATGGAAATATTGGTCAATCAGATTATGCTATTGCCAATGAAATTTTGAGCCAAGCTGCTCACCTTTTCAAAACCAATCATCCGAATACACATGTAACTGCCATCAATTGGGGTGCATGGGACAGCGGTATGGTGACGGGCGAATTGAAAGCTCAGTTCGAAGCGCATGGGGTAGAGTTGGTCAATAGTGAAGGAGGGCCAGCATTGTTGGTAAATGAATTGAGACAGGAGTACTTTGAAGAACCGCAATGCATCATTGGAGGTACTTTACCTGCTGCTCGTAGCTATATTGGTGAGAAAAGAAATCACCGAGTAATTAGAACAGTAAAACTGGAAGAAAACCCTTTTTTACATCATCATGTGATTCAAGGAAAACCTGTGATGCCTGTGGTCAATGCCATCAGTTGGACTGCACAAACTTGTCATAACCTTTATCCAGATTATAAGATTTTCAGGGTTTTTGAAACCAAACTTTTCAAAGGGTTGGTTTTTGATGGTAATGAAAAAGAGATTTACCTTTCGGAAGTAGAAGAGTTGGAAAAAACGGAAGATGAGATTACCTTCAATGTGGTGGTTTCAAGTCAGGACGAAGGGAGAAAACTGCCGACTTATCATTACAAATCCAAGGTAACAATACGACACAAAAACAATATTCCTCCAAAACCTAAATTTCATCCAACCAATAGTGGAAAATATGAACCAACCGATGGTTCGATTCTATATCAAGACGGAACTTTGTTTCACGGCAAGTATTTTCAAGGCATTGAAAAACTACTCGATGCCTCAGAGAAACAATTGATTATGCAATGCAATTCGCCTGTGGTTCCCGATAAGGATCAAGGCCAATTTAGTGCAAGAAAAGTCAATCCATTCTATAGCGATATTCACTATCAAGGAATAGTGGTTTGGGTGAAAATGTTTAAAGACGGAGCCAAAGGACTTCCAGTCTCTACCCGTTCGGTGACACTTTACGAAAATATTCCTTTTGAAAAAAGACTGTTTTGTACCATAGAAGTTGAGGAGGCAGATGACTATAAAATGGTAGCTACCTGTCGAGTTTTTGATGAGGATAATAATCTCTTCATGCAAACAGAAGGAGCGACCTTGACAATTTCTAAAGATCTTCAATGGTAACGTATTTCGGACTACCAGTCCGAAAAAAACAACACTAAAAACACAAAATTTCACGGACTGACGGTTCGTTTTACGAATGAGCAAATACGCAATCATAGGCATATCTGGGTTGTTTCCAGGTTCTTCTACTTCAGAGGAATTTTGGAAAAATTTAATGGAAGGGAAAGACCTCACCAGCCTTTCCAACGCAGAAGATTTTGGAGCAGACCCGAATCTTTTTTATGACCCATCTAAAGGTGTAGTTGACAAATGTTATTCCTTGCGAGGAGGGTACATTCGCGATTTTCAGTTTGATGCCAGTGGATTTAAAATTCCAGCCAACCAACTTTCTCAGAAAGATAAATTATATCAGTGGAGTCTTCATGTAGCGAAAGAATCTTTGCGCGAAAGCGGCTATTTAAATAAGGAGGCAGCCCTTGAAAAATGTGGCGTAATTTTAGGAACGCTATCTTTTCCAACAGCTACTTCGCATAAAATGATGTCGGAAATTTATTCCGAAACAGCTCAAAAAGTTTTGCAAAATCATTTGGGCGATTCTTCGATTCAAATCAAACCTTCAAATTTTCCATACCATAATCCAAATACCCTTGATGAAGCGCCTTCCAAAATTGTAAAAAAGGCGTTGGGTTTAGGAACCACTCATTATTCGTTGGACGCAGCATGTGCCACTTCACTGTATGCGATCAAGTTGGCTTGTGATGAATTGGCGACTGGTAAATCAGATATGATGTTGGCCGGCGCCGTTTGTGGCTCTGACCAATTATTCATCCACATGGGTTTTTCAATTTTTCATGCCTATGCGGATGGAAATTCGAAGTTTGTTCCTCTAGACAAAGACTCAGGCGGATTGGTTTCCTCAGAGGGTGCAGGTATGGTGGTTTTGAAAAGATTGGCTGATGCTGAGCGAGATGGCGATAACATCTTAGCAGTCATTTGTGGAACGGGTTTATCGAATGATGGACGAGGAAAATTTTTATTGAGTCCCAATCCTGAGGGTCAAAAATTAGCTTTTGAAAGAGCATATTCAGAAAATAATATTTCTCCATCAGATACTTCTTATCTCGAATGTCATGCCACAGGGACTCCTTTAGGGGATACCACAGAGCTGAATTCGATTGCAGATTTTTTTAAGCAGCATGATGCAAAACCGCTCCTCGGATCTGTAAAATCAAACATGGGGCATTTGCTCACCGCTGCTGCAATGTCTGGTTTGCATAAGGTGATTTTGTCGATGCAAAAGGGCATCATTCCACCAAATATAAATTTACAAAAAGGCTTAAATGCCGACAACGATTGGATAGGTGAAAGTCAGATGATTTCTTCACCAACGAAATGGAATGGAGCCAATGTTCAAGCGGCCATCAATTCCTTTGGCTTTGGAGGAACTAATGCGCACATGGTGGTTCAGAATTATGTGAAAGGAGCTGATGATTCCAAGTTTACTAAACCTCAACGGTTTAGTAAACTTAACCCAGAGAGTAGAATAGAACTCCTACCGATGTCCATAATCGGTATGGATATTCATTTTGGGGATTGTGATAATATTGATGATTTCTACAGTTCTATTTTTTATGGAAAACAACATTTCCGAGAATTGCCAAAAGAGCGGTGGAAAGGTTTTGATGAGAATAAAGAACTGCTAACCAAGTTTGGGTTGAAGGATGGAAAAGCACCAAAAGGGAGTTACATCGAAGATTTTGAAATCGACCTATTAAGGTATAAAATTCAACCCGCTGAGGCCGAGACTTTAGAGCCGCAGCAAGCGTTAATTTTGAAAGTTGCTGACAATGCCATTCAAGATGCAGGTTTGGAAGAAGGTCAAAACGTTGCAGTCCTAATTGCAATGGAAAGTGAACCAACCATTCATCATTATTTGGCGCGATGGGATTTGGAATGGCAATTAGCAGATGCACTCAATGGCTTGAATAATGATAAGTTAAGTTCGAATCTGAGAAACGCAGTTTATTATCGAGATGGGGCACAGACGCCAAGTCAGCATACCAGTTTTGTTGGGAACATTATGGCAAGTCGTATTGCTCAATTATGGGATTTTTCTGGCCCAGCATTTACAGTTTCGGCAGGTGATAATTCAGCATTTAAGGCTTTAGAAATTGCGCAAAACTTGCTTTCAAAAGGCGAGGTAGATGCAGTGGTGGTCGGAGCTGTTGACTTCGCAGGAGGCTTGGAATCTGTTTTATATCGAAATTTACAATCGGGTACCAATACTAATGAGCAACCAAGTATTGCCTTCAATAAAAGCGATGCAGGTCAACTTATAGGAGAAGGAGCTGGCGCGGTGGTTTTGAAAAGGTCAGAATCAAAAACGGAGAAAACCTATGCCATCATCGATGAAATAGGAGAAGGTTTAAATTTTGATGGAATTGATTATTTGGAAATAAATGGATCGGGCAATAAGGCAGAAGACGAAAAAGAAATTCAGTATTTAACCCAAAATAATCCGAATCAAAAAATTGCCATTGGAAGTGTAAAATCAAACTTTGGAAATACCCGTGCGGCTTCAGGTTTGGCCAGTTTGATCAAAACTGCGATTTGTTTGCACTACAGTTTTTTACCAACAGTGCCCAATTGGAAAGAACCATCTACCGATGCATTTTATGACAAAAATTATTACTTCCCAATCTATTCTCATCCCTGGATTTTGAATCAAGGGAAGGGCTGTAGGCAGGCCATGGTAAATGGTGCAGAAGGCATGAGTCTTCGTTTGTCTGAGTCGATTTATTCTTTTGAAAATAAGTCGGAACAAACCTTCTTATTAACAAATACGCCTTCTTTATTTTTCATAAAAGGAGAGGGCGAAGACGAGTTGATTGGAAAAATTGAGTCACTTGAAAGTAGAATTTTAAGTGGAGAAAAACTGAAGGATTTATCCAATTACTTTTACCAAGATTATCAAGAAAATCAACTGACTTATTGCTTGGTAATCTCAGCTACCACTCAATCTGACTTATTAAGAGAAATCAGATTTTTCAAAAATTCGATACCAAAATCGTTCATAAATTTAAAGCCTTTAAAAACTCCGGGTGGAAGTTATTTTACACCAAACCCGCTGGCGGAGGTGGGCGAAATTGCTTTTGTATATCCAGGTTCTGCGACTTCATATAGCGGCCTCAATAAAGAAGTTTTTCAACTCTTCCCTCAAATTTATGCAGAGAACAGCGAGTCCGTAAAAGATTTTTATCGATTCGTTTTTCCTGATTATGCTTTTCCAAAAAAGATAAAAGCAGACGACCCAGACCCAGCTATCCATGAGGATGTGTTGGCGCTCATGAGTTCGGGGGTGTTTTGTTCAAAAGTTTGGACTTATGTCTTGGATAACTATTTAAAAATCCAACCTGATCTCGCTTTTGGCTATAGCATGGGCGAGTGCAGCAGTATGATTTATGGTGCCAAAGTGTGGCATCCTGACAATACTTTGGTTTTCCAAAATTCTCCAATTTTTACCAATAGGTTTGCCGGTAAATTAGAATTATTGGCCGAACATTGGGGAATCACTTCTGAAGAAGCCAGAGAAAAATGGGTGGGTTTAGTTTTGATAGCGCCTCGCGAAAAAGTAGAAAAACTTATCGAAAATCAGGAGCAAGTTTACCTCACTTTTGTCAATACAGAGAATGAGGTAGTTATCTCTGGAGATAGAACTATCTGTTATCAAATTGCTGAAACACTCGGTGTGCCAAGTGTCGAAATTCCTTTCCAAAATGTAATTCATCATGATTTCTGTAAAAAGGAATTGAATGGGTTGTTGGATATGCATTCTTTCAAAATTTTAGAAAAACCGAAGTATCCATTCTTTTCTTCCATGACACTCGATACCATGGAATTGGATGAAAAAGTATTGGCGGAAAATTCAACAAAAGTTTGTTGTCAAACGGTAGATTTTCCGAAAACAGTGAAAGCTGTTCATGATAGAGGTGTTCGTATTTTTATTGAAGTAGGAGCCGCTGCAACTTGTTCTGGTTGGATAAATTCCATTTTGGATGGAAAGGAATTTCATGTCGTTCCAGTAGATAGAAAGGGGAAGTCAAACAGACAAAATCTTTTTGAATTGATTTCTCAATTAGTAAGTCATGGGGTCGATTTGGACGTTTCTTTTCTCTTTCCAAAAAAGGAAGTAGATAAAAAGAAGAAACGAAGTTTTTTCAAAAAAATAAGACCAGGTGGAAAGCGGATATTTGATTGCCTGCCCCCTGACCCGCTGAAGGGGGAACTGAACAGCTTGAACGCTGAAGAGGTTTCATATTCTTCTTTTTCTGGTGAACCAAATATGCCTGGAATAGCGGTGTTAGAGAAACCAAAAATTCAGAAAAAAACGATACCAACAAAAATAAAAAAAGTGATAGTCGAAAATACAATACAAAAGAAGATTGCAGAAAA
>CALDSS010000152.1 GCA_937924495.1 uncultured Saprospiraceae bacterium | reverse complement strand
CGATTTGGTAGTCAAAGCGAAATTGATGCCTTTGCAAACGAATATCCAGACTGTAAAGAAATAATTGGAACCGTAGAAATTTCTTCCTTTTTTGCAGATACAGTGACCAATTTTGAAAGTTTAAGAAATATTGAGAAAATTGGGGCTCTTGAAATTCGCATATCAACTCATGATGTCATTGATCCGTTAGGATTTGAGAACTTGAAAGAAGTCGGTCGATTAAAGATATGGGCAGGTGAATTAACTAATGCAAATTTTCTTTCGAATTTAGAAAGGGTTAATGGAGATTTTGAACTTTTTCACTGTGATAGTTTGAAGGATATGAGTGGTTTTTCCAATTTAAATTATATCGGAGGTAAAATTGACCTTAGCTCTCTCCCCGTAGAGGATTTGAACTGGCTCCCAAGTCTTGAGATAGTAAACTCTGACCTTGATTTAAGGCAATTAAATAATCTGAAAGACCTAAGCAAGCTGAATTCAATAAAAGAAATTAGAGGAGATCTTGGGATATCGACAAGATTTCTTGAAAATTTGGTTCTTGATAGTCTAGAATTGGTAAATGGAGGTCTATCCATTTATAGCGAAGAATTACAAGAATTAAGTCTTAAAAGTTTGACTAGGGTCGGTGGGTATTTCAGTTTACAAGGGTTTGAAACTTCGGATTTAAGTGGACTGAGTTCTCTGCGAAATATTGATGGAAATTATTTTTATTTGCAGTTTTTAGAAGTCTCTGATTTAAGCCATTTGTCTAATTTGAACTGGCAAGGGCACACTTTTTCCATCATTGAGTGCAATAATCTAAAAAATTTTAGAGGTTTTGAAAGCATAAAAGGAATGGAAAATTTTGACAGGAATGGAAAGCTTTGGATTTCTGATTGTGATAATTTAGAAAGTTTAGAAGGTTTATCTGGTTTTACAGATATTCCTAATGAATTTATGATTAGGAGATGTCCAAAATTGAAAAATCTTAAAGGTTTAACGGGGTTAACAAAAATTGATGGTAAGTTTATAGTTCATGGATGTGATAGCATTGAAAACTTATCAGGGATAGAAAGTGCGGAGTTTGGAATTTCTTCTTCTTTGAAAATTGAAAACAATTCTAATCTAACTTCATTAGCTGGGTTAGATAAATTAAAGAGAATAAAGGAATTAAAAATTTACAATAATCAAAACTTAAATTCCTTAGAAGGGCTTGATAATTTGGAACATGTTACAGGGAATAAAAATATTTCTAACAATTCTTCCCTCGAAAATTTAGATGCACTAATAAATTTTAGAACTACATACCCAGATAACTCAACTGAATTTATTATTAATAATAATTCGTCTTTGTCAAATATAGACGGACTGAGAAATTTTGAATTCAATAGATTAAAACACATTGAACTTCAAGGCAATCATAATCTTTCTCTTTGTGGATTAAGGCGTTTATGCAACTTTTTGTCAACATCGCTCAATGGTGGAATAATTGGAGATAATGCTGCTGGTTGCGATTCAGTAGATGAAATTATACAGAGCTGTAATGATGGTTTTTCAAAAATCACAGGGCAGGTTTTTTATGATAGCAACCAAAATGGAATAAAGGAAACAGATGAGTTTTTGCTTCCTAATATTCGATACGATATTTTGCCTGTTGGAGAGATATATTTTTCAAAAAGAACACCCAATACTGTGTTTATTGAGCCAGGTGATTATACTATCATAGCAAATCCACCTGATATTTGGAATATTACCACTGCGAAAGAAATTGATATATCTCTTGGTACCAACGATGAAAAAAACTTCGAATTTGGAATTTATCCCAGTGAGTTGAAAACTGAATTGGTTCCATTCATTACCACTCCTCCATTTAGATGTAATTCTACAATCACATTGGCTGCCAACATTTCTAATTCAGGTACCACCTTTGCCAATGGAACTTTATGGCTTGAAATTGATAATTCAGTGAACCTAAATAGTTTCATGGATGCGCCAGATGAGGTTATTGGTAATAGATACGGATGGCATTTTACAAATCTGGTGCCAGGTGAATTACTAACAAAATCTATTCGATTGGACATTCCAGGCCCACCTGTGATCCAAGTTGGACAACAAGTAAGGTTTAATATTTCAACGGATTTTAATGATAATGCAGGTGTTCAAGATCAAGTTTCAGCAGAGCTAACCGGTGAGATTCTTTGTTCCTATGACCCCAATGATAAGCTCGTCAGTCCTAATCGAGATATTCAGGTTTTTGAACCAGCAAGAGAAGTGAATTTTACCTTATTTGATGAAAAGTTAAAATACACAATCCGTTTTCAAAATACTGGAAATGATGTCGCTTATGATGTTGTGATTCGAGATACTTTAGATGAAAATCTTGATTTTGCTACTTTTCAAATATTAAGCAGCAGCCATTACGAATTATTAAATGCTTCTGTTAAGGACGGTAGGTTTCTGACATTCAGCTTTAGGGATATTTTCCTTCCTGATTCGAATTCAGATTTTGAAGGCAGTCAGGGCTATATCATGTATTCAATTAATACGAAGGAAGGGATTATTGAAAACACTCCCGTCAAGAACACTGCAAGTATATATTTTGACCTAAATCCGCCAATCGTTACCAACACCACCGAAAACATCATGGTGAGTGAACTTCCCACTACGAGCACAAAAGTCATAGATAATGAACTAAATATACACCTCTTTCCTAACCCCACAAGCGGTATATTGACCCTTACCGGAAAAAACCTTCTAAATGCTCATATCACCATCACCGACCCAACTGGCAAGGTGCTCTTAGCAGAGCACTTGAATCAGCGGCATGAAATTACCTTGCCCGAAAGAGCTGCCAAAGGCATTTACTTTGTGTGGATTGAGACTGAGGAGGGATTTGCGGTAAAGCGGATAATGAAAGAGTGATCTTATTAAAGTTTGCGAGCCAACAAACCAGTGTGTAGTATTGAGCATGCGAAGTCCTTTGTTGGTTCGAGTCTTTCAAAAATCAGAAGAAAGGAACCAGCATAAGACATCAAGCAGGTGAAGCCTCTTTCGGCTCAACCACCTTCTCCAACCCCCCCCAAACCCCAATCGCACTTCCCAGCCCACGAACCATATCCACCACCAACAACAAATTTTTATAAGACTTTTTGATGGTAAAACCCTTTTGTGGGCCTTTGGTCGCGATGAACTGAAATAGGCTTAAGCGTTGTGCTTCGGTGCAGGTTTACTAAACTTTAAAAGTTTAGTAAACCTATGAAAGGGGGCCCATTCAATAATTAGAATTACCTATTCCAAATAATTCTCAGCGGTATCAAGTTTAAAATTTTCATGTAGCTCCATAAATTCTCTTCTATTTACCTCAATATTTTTATCCAACCCCTCCAAAACCCCAATCGCACTTCCCAACCCACGAACCATATCCACCGCCAATAACAAATTTTTATAAGACTTTTTGATGGTGAAACCCTTTTGCGGGTCAGTGGTCGCGATGAACTGAAATAGCGTTAAGCGTTGTGCTTCGGTGCAGGTTTACTAAACTTTAAAAGTTTAGTAAACCTATGATAGGGGGCCATTCAATAATTAGAATTACCTATTCCAAATAGTTCTCGGCGATATCAAGTTTAAAATTTTCATGCAGCTCCATAAATTCTCTTCTATTTACCTCAATATTTTTATCCAACCCCTCCAAAACCCCAATCGCACTTCCCAGCCCACATACCATATCTACCGC
>CALDSS010000151.1 GCA_937924495.1 uncultured Saprospiraceae bacterium | reverse complement strand
TCTGAATTGGCGTATTGTTCAATTCCGTTTTTGAGCGCCTCATTTTCCATGAGCTCGAATACTGGTCCATAAATACCATAACTGCCCGAAAGTGTGGCCGCCAAAAGCAAACGCAAGGCATAAATATTCGAATCACCTGCAATCAAATGATACGGCAAAATATCAGGAACGGTTGGCCAAAAACTCGGACGATAAATCTGCCGTTGCTCTGGCCCATTGATTCGTTTCAAATATTGCTCAACTTCTTCCCGCGTATCATATTTTATAAAATTAGTGTAGGATTGGGTGAATCCAACCTTTGACATTCCCAGCAATAATCTTGGAGAAGTAAAAGAACCCGCAATAAAAATGACGGAGTGATCAACCTTATGAACTTCTGCGATTAGCCATTCCCAAAAGGGTAATGGCTTGTTGTGTGGGACACTTGCTCTGAAAAATTTCACTCCTTTATTGACCCAAAAAAGAACAATATCTCGCAGAGCATTCCAAAGGTTTTCCCAATCGTTTGACTCAAAATTGAAAGAAACGACATCATAATATTTCAATGGTGGACTTTCGATACAAGGGATTGAGCCATCTGGCCTGAAATCAAACCAATCGGGATGTTCCTTGAGCCATTTGTGATCCAACGAACACTGAAATGCCAAATCCATACAAATATCAATGCCTTCTTTTTTTCCTGCCCCGACTAAATTTTCAAAATCTTTAATTGTCCCCAACTCAGGATGAATGGACTTGTGCCCACCTGATGAATCGCCAATAGCCCAAGGAGAACCTGGGTCTCCTTTTCCTGCAATTGGATTGAAATTTTTTCCAAATCTTTTGGTGCTTCCTATCGGATGAATCGGAGGCATGTACAAGACGTCGAAACCCATTTCCTTAATTCGCGGTAGGAGATTTTGGACATCTTTCAAAGTTCCATGTTGTCCAGCTTTTGGGCTGGCAGAACGAGGGAATAGTTGATAAAAAGTGGTAAATAATTCGCGATGCTCCCCTACTCTAACTCTTAGATTTTTGTCATAAACCGTTTCATTTTTTACGTAAGGAAATTGTCGGCCTAATCGAGTAAAATCACGGCTAATGGCAAAATCGATCTTTTCTTCCAAAGGTTTATCGCTGCTCAACAATTTATAGGCATTAACCAATGGTTGATTTTTTGTTTTTGGGAAATTTTCAGCTAACTCTTTGAGCAAAAGCACCACATACTCTATCTCCCCTTCAGTAGGTTCTTCGTCTCTTACTTTTTCTTTGAAGGATTTTTGCCAAAAGGTCAATCGGTCCACCCATGCCTGAATTTTATAGGTATAAAATCCAGTTTTTTGGGTTTCGAATCTACCTTTCCAACGGTCTTCACTCTCGTGTTTCATGGCAACCATACTCCACTTTTTGTCAGATTCGTGTTTGTACAAAACACATGCTCGAATGGACAAGTGACCATCTGCAAAAATATTAGCAGACACCACCACTCCACCACCGACGGTTCGCTTCACATAATACCTTCCACCATTAATTTCAGGAATTACCTTTTCTATAAAAACTCTATTTTTCATTTGAGCGATTTAACCATTTTTTCTAAGTACAGGACAAAAGTAAAAAGAGAGGTTTACTAAACTTAATTTTTAAAAAACTCGCGAATAGAATTATTGAAATCAGTGCATTTAGCGAAAGCGAAGTTTAGTAAACCTATATTTTGTCCTGTACTCAGCCATTTTTTGAAAGAGCCGTAAAACTAATTACGAGACATTAAAAACAAAGGAACGATAAAATAATAATTAAACTAAGTCCCAGTCAATCTCTTAACTTTGAACAAATTGAGAATTGAGAAAGGAGAATTGAGAATTCACGAGCGGTTCAACCATTTAACAGTAAGACCATTTAGCCATTTATTACTCTTGTGGGAAAGGGAATTTATTGAACAAATTGAGAATTGAAAAAGGAGAATTGAGAATTCACAAGCGGTTTAACCATTTAACAATATAACCATTTAGCCATTTATTACAATGGCTGAAATGGGGTATTTATTACTCACAAATTGAGTTACTTATTTTTCATCCTTCCATAGATTTTTTGAAGGGAATTATTTTCAGTTAATTTGTGGCTTCTAATTCATACTGCGTGTCAAACGAGAAAAAAAAGAAGGGTAAAACGATTGCCAAACCATTTTTGAAATGGGTGGGAGGCAAATCACAGCTGCTGGAAACTTTCCAAAAACTATATCCGAGTCAATTAATGAAAGGTGAGATTCAACACTTCTCTGAGCCATTTTTGGGCGGAGGGGCGGTTTTTTTTGATTTGGCTCAAAAGTTCGACCTAAAATCTGCTAAACTCTTTGACATCAATCAAGAGTTGATTTTGACCTATAAAGTCGTGCAAAAAGATGTGGATTTGATGATGGAGTTTTTGCAACGATATTCTACGGAATATCTGAAATTGGACAATGATAGACAGAAGGAATATTATTATGAATTCAGAACCAACTACAATCATCAAAGATTCAATATTGATTTCAAGCGCTATAATGAAAATTGGATTCCACGGGCAGCTCAATTGATTTTTCTAAATAAAACCTGTTTCAACGGTCTGTATCGAGTGAATCAAAAAGGAGAATTCAATACCCCTTCGGGCGTTTACAAAAATCATGTTCCTAAAATTTTGGATGTTGAAAATCTGAAATTGGCTTCCAAAGTCCTTGGCATCGCAGATATTGAAAGTTCAAACTTTAGTTCTATTGAGGAAAAAATAAAGGACTCGTCGTTCATTTATTTCGACCCGCCTTATCGTCCGATTAGTAAAACAGCCAATTTTACCAATTATTCCAAAAAGAACTTTGATGATGCCCTGCAATTTGAATTGGCCGACATTTTCAAAAAAATGGATGAAAAAGGAAATCTGGTAATGCTTTCAAATTCCGACCCAAAAAATGAAAATAAGAAAGATTCCTTCTTCGATGATTTGTATGAAGGATATGACATCAAAAGGGTAAAAGCTACTCGGGTGATCAATTCAAAAGTCTCAAAACGTGGCCGCATTAATGAAATTGTAGTTCGTAATTATTAGACGATATTCATTTTATTTCACCAACTTCGTATGCATCTTACAGGTTCGTTCAACCTAATTTTCAGTATAGGAACGCCCAACAAACCATGAATCTATGTAGCAATTTAGCCTTTGTCTATTTGACTCGAATAGCTCGCAAGTTAAATCTGTCATATTTTTGGACGGTTATGTGCTATCTAAACAAAGTGACATCACCCTCATACACTTCGACTAATCCATCAATAAACTCAACCCTTGCAAACCATGTATAAACTCCGATAGGAGAATTTTGGCCACGAAACGTTCCATCCCATCCTTCAGCAAGAGTGGAAGGATCAATATTTTCACCTTGATAAATAAACTCTCCCCATCTTCCGAAAACACTAAACTCTAAAATTTGAGTTACTTCTGAGCCAGTATAGATTTGCAAAAAGTCATTAATCCCATCGTTATTTGGACTAAAAGCGCTCGGCACAAAAACGCGCCGTCTATCAATAACTTTTATATTGAAAAGGGCATCTTGCATGCAATTGTCCTCTCTTGAAACAATCAGGCTATAGGTAGAATTTGAAAATGGCCGAACAAAAGTTGTTGGGCAATCAGGGCAGGAAATCGATTCTCCAGACCAATCAAAACGCACTGATTGATCATTCACATTGGCAATCAATTGAATACTATCACCCAAATAAATTTCATCTTCCCCTGAAATAGAAAGCATCAAATTATTAGGGTCACTGAGCATCGTATCTATTTTAACTTCACATCCATTTGCATCACGAATCGTGATACTGTAATTTCCGATGACTAAATTTCCGAGACTATTTTGTGTTGAAAATGAGTCATCATTAAATGAAAATTGAAAAGGTTCTATACCGCCATCAATCGATTCAATGGCTAACCTTCCGCTATTTTCAGGAATGCAATTGGGTTCCACTACCACCAATTCGGGGACAATTGGAGCAGGTTCAGTCACTTCAGCATTTACCACTACCTCGCATCCTTCACTGTCTATCACAGAGACTTGATAGTTCCCTGCGGCAAGGTTCAGTCTATCCATATCATCTGAGTTGTCTTCCCATTTAAATGAATATGGCGCACTTCCTCCAGTGGTTTCAAAAGATACTTCTGCATTTTCTGCCCCAAAACAAGACACTCCATAGCCATTAAAATCAGAAACAAGCACCTCAGAAAGGATAGGCGCTGGCTCGAAAATTTGACCAATAAAAACCCCAATACTATTGTCTGCATCGGTTATGGTTACTGAATAAATTCCAGTTGGTAAATTATTGATCGTAACAATTTCTCCGGGCGTATTGCTTACTCCTGAACCCGTTAGGCCAGTTCCGGTTTCTTCTTCCCACGCGTAATCGTAAGGATACACGCCATCCAAAAGTGTAAAATTCAACGTCCCGGTTGTATCGCCTGCACACAGCAAATTATCATCGGCAAAACCACCATTTATATCGCAGAGAAAGGTTTTTATATTCAAATAAACTATGCTATCGCATCCTTCCATAGAGGTGAGTGCAGCTTGATAATCTCCTGTTTCAAAGTAAAATTCATCGCCAATTTTTACAGTATCTCCAAAACAAAATTCAAGTTCTAAATTAGAAGTTGGAGTCGGTAATTGCTCAATTTCGACCCAAAATTCTTCCGTACATCCTTTTTCATTTTTATTAAAAAAAACGTTTCTGCCCGGTTGGCAAATCAGCGTATCAAAGCGTTCGAAGTAAAAACAGTCGCTTTCACACAAAGTGTCTCGAGTGACAATAATTGGTAATTCTTGAACAGAAATAGTTTTGCAAATTTGCGGAAGCGTATCGCAAACATTAAAAGCAGAGTAACATAAATTGTAAGTACCTGGCTCCTCAAAAATTATTTGAACCGCTGTGTCCTGCTCTTGAATAATTGTTCCATCCAAAAACCATTGCTGAAAGGTGGTTCCAATACGAGAAGGCACTTCATAATCGACTGTATCTCCTGGGCAGGTTGAAGTTTCACCATCTATAAAAGTAATTTCTTCCAACTCACCAATTGCAGTTGAACCCTCCACAACATTCACCTCATAATTGCAAACATCATCACCGCTTCCATCCATTACAAAGAAATAATATTGACCTACCGTGAGCGGTACGGTATTCCTAAACCGGTGAGTACCTGGCCTTGCATCTGTGTTACAATTTGAAACCCGCCGCATATCACCATTTCGATCGCAATCCAGTGATTCATAAATGCCTATTTCCAGTCCCCAGCCAATTTGACAATTAGAAACCGTAACATCCAAAGTCAGATTGGGTGTGCCGGCTACAAATGCAATCCACGAAATATTGTGTACGAAAGTAGTGCAAAAATCACGCGGTGCTTCTCCCCCATTTCTGTCAAAGTTTCTTCCCGAAAAACCATCTATATCACAAATCACACAAGCATCTACACAGCGAGGTGTCATTTCAGGATTGACGCAAGGTTCGGGTTGCGCATTTAGATTATTGGTATAAAACCAGAGGAGGAAAGCTGAAAGCAAAATTATTCGCATAGGTAATTCCTAAATTTCTTAATTGAAAAAAGTTCGTTTTGGAAAGGTAAAAACAATATTTCTATAATTTGCAGGCAATTACACTTACGACTTATAACTTGCAGCCGTTGGGTAAATTGAAAAAATTGAGTGCATGGCATGTTTTCGCATTCTATATTCATTTTACTTTAAAATGCCCTGTCGAATCTTAGTTCGACACTAAACAACCTAATGGTTTTTCTGTCGGACTGCGATTCTACTAAATAACACAAAAATGAAACGTACCTTAGAATATGGATATAGAATCTTTTAGAAATTATTGTCTTTCAAAAAAAGGAGTAACCGAGTCCTTTCCTTTTGATGAAGTGACGCTTGTTTTTAAGGTGATGAACAAGATGTTTGCCGTGACGGGGCTCGAACGACAACCTTTTCAGGTGAATTTAAAATGCGATCCTGAAAGAGCCATTGAGCTGAGAGAGGAACACCCAGATGTCATTTTTGCAGGTTGGCACATGAATAAAAAACATTGGAATACCGTTTATTTTGAACACGGTCTGAACGAAAAACTTTTGGTAGAACTAATCGATCACTCTTATGATTTGGTGGCTGCTTCTCTTAAAAAAGCAGATAAAGAAGTTTTGAAAAATCTATGATTTCACATTCAAAAATATCGGTCGATTCTATCATTGTTGGCCAAGGCATTGCGGGTACTTTGATGCATTTTGCGCTTAAAAAAAGAGGCAAAAAAGTCATCATCATTGACAATCATCATAAAGGCTCGGCCACAAAAGTGGCGGCTGGCGGCATCAACCCCATCACAGGCAAACGATATGTAAAAAGTTGGCGATTTGAGGAGTTAATGCCCGTTGCCAAAGAGACCTATCGAGCATTAGAACAACTACTTGATATTGCAATATTTAAGGACAGAAATATTTTTAGAATCCTAAAAAACGCAGGAGAAGAGAACACTTGGTTGGGTCGATCGGGTGACCCTCTTTATTCTGATTATTTTGTTGAAAACCCGACCGTCAATGAATTTGGGGAGCATTTAAACTCCTTTCCTTCTGTTGGTGAAATACGGAATGGAGCACAGGTAAATATTTCTCATTTAGTAGAAAAATACAGAGCGCATCTCCTCAAAAATGAAGAACTGATTTCTGAATCTTTTGAATTTGAAAAATTAGAAATCAATCCAAAGATTGAGTATAAAAATTTGGAAGCAGAGCGCCTTATTTTTTGTGATGGAGCTGCATCGAGAAACAACCCTTTCTTCAAATACCTCCCTTTTGAGGTCTCCAAAGGAGAGGCATTAAATATCAAAATTTCCAATTCAAAATTAGAGAAAATCCTTCGTCACAAAGTTTCAATTGTTCCCACTACTCCAGAAAATTATTGGGTAGGTGCAAGTAATGATTGGGACTTTGTGGATGACACTCCAACCCAAAAAGGCAAAGAGGAATTGGAAGGATATTTAAATCAAATTTTGAAATCAAAATATCAAATTGTTGACCACAAAGCCGCCATTAGACCAACTGTAAAAGATAGACGTCCCTTGCTGGGCAAACACCCTGTCCATCACAATCTATTCATTTTCAATGGTTTAGGCACGAAAGGTGCTTCCCTCGCGCCAGCGTTGTCTGAAAAAATGAGCGATTTTTTGTTAAACAAAAAAACACTTTGGGAAGAAATAGACATCAAACGGTATGAAAAATTATATTTGCCACAATGAAAATTTCAGGTTTCACGATGGCAAAAAATGCCTCCAAGTTGTACTATCCAATGAAGGAGGCCATTCAATCAATCTTACCCATTGTCGATGAATTTGTAGTAGCCATAGGAAAGGGAGATTTAGACGACAACACTTTAGAGGAAATCAAATCTATCAATTCTCCAAAAATAAAAATTATAGAGACCGTTTGGGATATTGAAAAATATGATCGAGGCACCGAAAATGCTCATCAAACTGATATTGCCAAATCTCATTGTTCTGGAGATTGGCTTTTTTATTTGCAAGCAGATGAAGTGGTGCACGAGCAATTTTTGCCCGCCATCAAAAAGGCGTGTGAGCAACACCTTGAGGACAAAGAAGTAGAGGGCTTACTTTTTAAATACATCCACTTTTGGGGCGACTACAACCATCATCGAGTTGATCATGGTTGGTACAACCATGAAATCAGAATTGTAAGAAACCAACCTGATATCCATTCTTGGGAAAGTGCGCAATCCTTTAGACGAATCCCCAATTTTGATGGCAAAGATTATCGACAGCAGGAAGGAACTTTTAAATTAAAAGTAGCAGCCATTCCTGCCTATATTTATCATTATGGTTGGGTTCGACCGCCACGTTTGATGCAGACCAAAAAGAAAGCACTACATGAAATTCATGTTGGGAAAAATCAAGCAGACCTTACTTTCCAAAATAGAAAAAGTGAATTTGATTATGGCCCAATGGGGCTTGCCGCAAAATTTGAAGGAACACACCCTGCAGTAATGAAAGATTGGATAAAAAAATTTGATTGGAAGGAGGAACTAAATTATTCTTCCAAAGAAATAAACCCCAATAGAGAGAAATTCAAACACGACAAATCAAAATATCGAATTCTGACCTTTCTCGAACAAAATATATTCAAGCGAGAATTGGGAGGTTTTAAAAATTACATTTTGATAAAATAAACTAAACAAATCTTATTTTAAACCCTTATTACCAAAATACTCACAAAAAATGCTCTATGAGATTTTATTTTTTTCTGATGATTGTGCTAATCGCAACCAGTTGTTCAAAAATAGTTTTGGATGGGACTTATTTGACTCCAACCCCTGAAAAAGGCATTCTAAACAATGGAGATAATTATCACTTTTTTGATAGCAATCGGGTTGAGATACTACATTGGTCTGACAATTTAAGAGAAGAAAAATTTGGTGAAGGAACTTTCTCTATAAATGGTAAAAACTTGACGATTCAATTTGACTCAGCTGCCTTAAGAAATCCTTTTTTGAAGGATAGTATTTTTGAAAATAATGCTCAACATCTGACCACTTATGTTTTTAACTTAGTTAATAAAAAAGAGGAGCCAGTTATTGGAGTTGAAATTTCAGCTTTCGATAGAAATGGTAATGAAATCAATTATGCCACCTCCAATCCTCATGGATTTACCAAAATGGAAATCCCTGCTCGGAAAGACACACTCAATGTTACTTTCAATTTCCCTGGCTACGAAAATGTGAAGTTTGCGACCAACAATAAAGAGTCTCGAATTGTCACTATCCTGATGCCTCATCTTCGCGATGAATATCAGCAGGGGGAAGAGCTAAATTATAAGTTGAAAGTTAAAAAAGGAATCTTACACCTCATTGAGGATGAGCAGTTTAGAATTCTTGAAAAACAATAGCAGTTAGCAGAATTAAAAAACATGGCATTTGGAATACATCCAAATGCCATGTTTTTTTTTCCAGTTGCAAACTGCCTACTGCCTACTGTTTTTTTGCTCGTCTTTGATAATCTGATCCATTACCTCACCCATCTGATCTGCACCAATCTTTTTCATGATAATGGTTTTGTCTTTATCCAAAATGAACGTTTGTGGCGTAGATTTTACGTTGTATTTCGTTTTGTATTTAGAACGATGGTATGGATCTACTAAATTTAGAAAATCCATGAATTTTCGCTCCTCTACCGTTTCCCAACATTGAGGTACTTCGTCCGTGAATTTAGAACAGATCGATACCATTTTCACACCTTTATCTTTATATTCATTATAAAATTTCACCACGTCAGGAGCTGCTTTTTTACAATGCCCACAATCCGGATCCCAGATATAAACTATGGTAAAAGGAGATTCAATATCATGAAGTGTCCATTTTTTACCAGCCTTATCTTGTAGAGTAATATTGGGTGCTATTTTACCAATCAAAGTTGGTTCAGCATCTTTAGCATTTCTAACAATTTTTTGTAATGTCGTGTCAGGCGTCCAAGGAGCCAATCCTTTGTTGTAATAATTCAAAGCCAGATGAACATAGACCGCATCCATTCCTACAATTTTCGACTTTGCATATTTATTAAAAAAATGAACGAGATAATATTTGAAATTATCTCCACCCTCCTCTGCTGATTCATTTTTCATTTTATTCAAAATGAAGTCGAGAGATTTGATCAATGAATCTGGGTGCTGTACGGTCAATTTTTCCATGTAGTATTCTATCTTTTGGAAAAAGAAAGAGGTGCGCACCAATCGATCATCCTGCATATTCATATTATCAAAATAATGCTCTAGCATCCATCGCCACTTCTTTATTTGTACGTCCTCTTCAGAACCTTCAAAATCTGGCAATTGTGGTTGCTCGTTAGACTTCAATATCAAAGCAGGCATCGAGTTCGACCTTTCATTAAAGATTTTGTCTTGCTTGGATTTAACCTGATTGGTTAGTTTTTCCATTGCTTCCTCGTACTTCTTCACGGCTTCAGGATTTTGCTCCCCCCCCGCTTTATTCAATTCATCTTTCAACTTCCCAGCCTTTTCTCTCATGCTGCCAATAAATCCCATGTAATCGAAAAATAGATGATTATCCACCGAATTTTTAACCTTCGCTCCAATGGTCGGGTCTTCAACTTTGGTTTCAACTTCAAAATTTTGATTATCCTTATCTACTAAAATTTCGAAAAACTCATTGTCTGGGGGCATTACCACGAGGTACATTCCACCTTTTAAAGGTTCTTCCCCCGCGAAAGTAAACCAACCTTCATCATTTCGGAAAGTAGTATCAATTAGGAATTGTTTGTTGCCATAATGATAGCCAAGGAAAAGGGTATCTTTCTCAAAACCATCAATTTTGATTTTGATGTTATATCCATCTGCGGCCTTAGCACTAAAAACAAATAGAAAGGAAACAAACAGGGTCAAAAAAATTCTCATAAAACAGTTTTAAATTAATGGGATAAAGTAGAGGTATTCTAAAATCCAAAATTCTTCATTTTATTACATAGTCCTCCAGTAAAGTGCTAATTTTTTAAAATTATTAACACCAACATGTAACGAACGTCAGAAAATGAACTTTGATAACTTATTTGTACTCTTTTTCCATAACTTCAATAAACCGATCAATTTCAGATTTCAGCGTATAAACATTGGGCGTTGCTCTCACCCCTTTAATGTTTTCATGTACCATTCCTACGGTATGAATTTGATGTTTATGTAATAAATTAGAGGTGACTTGGTGAATATTTTCAATCCCTTCAATTTCAAAGTAAGCGATTGCTCCGCCGAAATCTTTGCGCTTAGATGTTTTATTAGTAATTCTTGGAATATTTGCCAATCCTTCCAGTAAGTAGTTTTTTAGATAAAATAATCGCTCAGATTTTCTTTTTATGCCAATTAACTGATGAAAATCTATGGCATGTGCAATGGCTTGTTCCACACCTGTTGACCTTGTTCCGATGTGCTCAAATTTTCGAATATCATCACTGAGTGGCTCAGCAGTACCAAAGAGCGGATAAACATCTTTTATTTTATCCTTTTTTGCGAAAAGCATCCCTGTCCCGAATGGCGCACACAACCATTTGTGAAGAGAAGTCCCCAGATAGTCACAATTCAAATCAGGTATTTTAAAATCTAAGTGGCAAAAGGTATGGGCAGCATCAACCAAAACTGTAATATTTTTCCTTTTGGCGGCAGCAGCAATTTCCTTCACGGGTAATATCTGACCCGTCCAATTTATCATGTGGGTAATATTGACCACCTTGGTTTTTTTGGAAAATTTTTCTGCAAAGGCATCAACAATCTTAGACTTATCTTCCATTGGAAATTCAAAGTCAACCCATTTTAGTTTGATGCCATCTCGAAGCGCTCGTTGTTTCCAAGAGCTGATAATGCTCGGATAATCATACTTAGAAAGCACCACTTCATCCCCTTTTTTTAGGGTTAAACCAAAAATGACATTCTCAAGAGATTCGGTAGCATTTCGATGAATCGCAATCTCTTCGGTGTCGCAACCTGCCAATTCAGCCAGCTTTCTTCTTACAGTTTCTTTGCCTTTATTGATGGTTCGATTGAGATGAAAAGAAGGCAACTCATTGGCCAATCGATTATAATGTTCAACTGCCTCTTGTACAACTTTTGGAGAAGGCGAAACACCACCATTATTTAAATTAATTATCGTTGGCGAAATAGTGTAGGCACTTCTTATTTTTCGCCAAAACTCTTCGTCTTCCGTGAGTTGCTCCGCAGAAAGATGGTTTTTTAATTCAAACTCTTCAAGAAAACCCTGACCTTGGGCACTACTAAAAAAGCTGGAGAACCCAACCGTAGCTGCAAAAGAGGAAAGATTAGAAATAAATTTGCGTCTCGACTTCTTCAAATTGATTAAATTATGAAGTTGTTTCACAACCTTAAAATGTAAAATTAATTGCAAGATACATTTAAAACACTTTCATCAGAAAGTTTTGGCGATTTTAGAGATAGAGGAAGCAAATTTTTGGCTTACGCCGAATCTATTGAAACGGTTGAGGAAGTGAAAATCTATTTGGAAAAAGTCAAAAAACTACATCCAAAAGCAAGGCACTTTTGTTTTGGTTATCGCATCGGTATTGAGGGAAAGCTGTTTCGTGCAAACGATGATGGAGAGCCCTCTGGCACCGCTGGCAAACCAATTTTGGGACAGATTGATAAATTTGAATTGACAAATTTGCTGATTGTGGTGGTTCGATATTTTGGGGGTACAAAGCTTGGCACCTCAGGACTCATCAATGCCTACAAACAAGCGGCATTTGAAGCCATTTCTGCTGGAAATATTATTGAAAAAGTGGTTTGTGATATTTTCAAAATTCAATTCGATTATGCCATCATGAGTCAAGTTATGAATGCCCAAAAAAAATTGGAGATAGAGATTGTTTCCAAAAATTTTGATGCCAATCCAAGTATAAATATCAAAATCAGAAGAAGTGAAGTGGAAAAAACTTTGCTCAACTTTAAAGCCAGAGTTGCGCAATTACCTGTTGAAATGGTGATGAATATGGAAAAAATTGAAGGATTGGAAATTGAAAAGGTAACTTAAAACTCAACCTACTTGAGTCAAAGCTAAATGACCATAAAACTCTCTTAAACAATTTAGCCATTTAGCCATGAAGCCACCCCTTAAAAAGTCACGATTTCACCACCTTTTCAATCCCATGAAAGCGCAAAAGATGACCTTTGACATTTTTATTATAAACACAAAGAATCAATGCACCCCGTTTTTCCGTACCAGCAGCAGGAAAAAGTATTTTGATAGGATTGTGGGCATATCCCTTTTCTTGAAAAAGTGGAATTTGATCTCGTTTTTGAAATCGAAAAAGTTTTAATTCTTTTGCATTTTCGGGAAGCGGCAGATCACCAAAGCCTTCTTCTTCCAAAAATTTGGAAATCATGGAAAGGCTTTTGTCGTAGGTTCCACCAGCAAAAACAATTCGGTATTCCCAACCATCACTTTTTCCACCTTGATAAGTATTTCCCTTTTCGGGAAATGATTCAGATAAAGACATCTAAAAAATATTTTAAATGAGAATTTACCTACTGCTTTTTTCTGTGCTGTTAATGTTTAGCTGCAAAGATAACGCTGTAAATCAAAATACTACACCAGAACCCAAAGTAGTTGCACCAACAACTCCTTCTGCAGCAGCAGCATTGACCTTAATAAATGCTTATACCTCTTCAGAAGTTGCCTTCAATGAGGCCAAACAAGTATTTGATGACAACCTAAATACCATGTGGGTTTCTAAACCGGGCATGAATCAGGGAGAATACATTGAAGCTAATTTTCTACCAAGCGATCAGGTTGTTCATAAAATCGGTCTAAAAATGGAACATTTGGGGCCGATTGCGAGAATTTTCAGATATCGAGCTTATGTAAATGGAAAGTTTATCGGAGAATATAAATACGATGAGTTAGTGCCCGTCAACCAAAAAATTGAATCTCTAAAAATTCAGTTTTCGTTAGTGGACAAAATGCAGGATGTGATCACCTATAAAAATAATAAGTCAATCAGGGTGGTTTATTCTGATTCAGAAACCTCTGTGGGCGTTTCAGAAATTTGGCTTTTTGACAAAGCCCAAAAACCATTAAAAATTAATGCGCCACAAGTTATCAGTGCAGGCATGGATGCTTCTTTGATGGGGTTATTTGATAATCGGCCAGAAACGGGTTTTGGTGGTGAAAAAATTATGACTGGTAATTTCAGACTCACGAGCACCAAATCTGTGGACAAATTGGTGGTTTCAAATGGAAGTCCAATAGAGTATTTTGGTAGATATTCAAGACCGAAACAACTAAAGTTAACGGTAGATAGCACTTCACAAATCATTGATATTCAAGACATTAAAGGACATCAAATCATTAAACTTGGGACACCAATGACAGGGCAGAATTATACTTTTGAAATATTAGATTTCTATCCTGGTGAGGGTCAACCCTTCGCATTGAACCGACTTGCCTTTATGGATAAAGGAAAGGTTTGGAAGCCATTTAAGATTGAACATAAAATGCGTGAAAAGAAATTAGCGGCTGGTACGGTTTTGAGTTCGCTAGTCAATCGCCATTTTGCCAACACTTGGCGACCAAAAGAACTCACCTATACCAATACTATAAATTTAAGGTCAACTGGTTTTTTTGATTTAGAAAAATTTCGAGAATCGGGTCAGCAAAGTATTCCTATCTCAAGAGTTGTGGGCTATTGGTCAGTCATTTCAAATGATGATAAAAAAGCGGTCATTCAATTGACTGGCAGCATGGATGATTTTAGTGGAAAGCGCTCTAAATTTGGAGAAAGAATTACAGTTACTTCTGAAGGATTTTTAAGAAAAAACGAGAAGGAAAATATTTACATCAAATAATTTAGTCATTGCTCACCAAGCCGAAAAATGAACTGCCAAACACTTAAAGAAATTCAAAGTGGTCTGCTCACTTCCAAAATGACTGCCGAACAATTAGTTGCTCAATATTTGAAAGAAATTTCAAATACGGAGGAGCTAAATATTTACGTGCAGGTGTTTGAAGAAGAGGCAATAGAGAAAGCAAAAGCGCTTGATGAAAAAATAAAATCACAACCTAATAATTTAGGAAAGTTATTTGGTGCAGTAGTTTCTATCAAAGATGTTATTTGCATCCAAGGGAAACCTGTCACTGCGGGTTCTAAAATTTTGGAAGGATTTGAATCCCTTTACGCTGCCACTGCAATTGAAAGGTTGGAAAAAGAAGATGCCATTATCATCGGCACTGTCAATTGTGATGAATTTGGAATGGGTTCATCCAATGAAAATTCGATTTATGGGGCGACGAAAAACCCGATTGATCCGTCCAAAATTCCTGGGGGTTCTTCTGGTGCATCGGCCGCATCTGTTGCCGCAGGGACTTGTCTGATTTCGTTGGGAAGTGATACGGGCGGGTCAGTTCGACAACCGGCTGCATTTTGTGGAGTAGTTGGAATGAAACCAACTTATGGAAGAGTTTCGAGACATGGATTACTGGCCTATGCTTCTTCCTTTGATCAAATTGGAATTTTATCAAAATCAGTGGAAGCCGTAGCAGCAACTTTGGAAGTAATTGCCGGAGCAGATGAATTTGATAGTACCGTTTCTACCCTACCCGTTCCTGATTTTTCGAAAACCGAACCTTCTGATAAAAAATACAAAGTCGCCTATTTCAAAAATGCATTGAAACATAAAGGCATTCAGCCAGCCATAAAGTCTTCAATAGATTCAGTTTTAGAAAAGTTAAAAATTGATGATCATTCAGTTGAAGGAATTGACTTTTCATTGATGGATTTTGTAATTCCAACTTACTATGTGCTGACTACCGCAGAGGCCTCTACCAATCTATCTCGATACGATGGCATACGATATGGGCACCGAAGTAGTGAAGCAAAAACCTTGGAGGAAGTTTACAAAAAATCGAGAACAGAAGGTTTTGGTACTGAAGTCAAGCGGCGAATCATCTTGGGAACTTTCGTTTTGAGTTCAGGTTATTACGATGCTTATTTTTCAAAAGCGCAAAAATTACGACGTTTGATTTCCGAAGAAATAGAATCTATTTTTGAAAAATATGATTTCATCATCATGCCCACTACTCCTGATTTTCCTTGGAATATTGGTGAGAAAATGGATGATCCAGTTTCAGTTTACCTATCTGATATATTTACAGTTTTGGCTAATTTGGCTGGGATTCCTGCTATTTCTATTCCAATAAAAAGCGAAGGAGAATTACCCATTGGTATTCAAGTGATGGCCTCAAAATTTAAAGAAAAAGAATTAATGGATTTTTCAGAAATTATTATTAAAAAGGATCTAAACGAGCAGTCATAAACATAACTTAAGAATTATATTTTTCTCGCTTAAGGCGAAAAGCGAAGTCATAGCCTAAGTATTTGATTACAAATAGAAACCTACCTTATGGAAGCACAAAAGGAGTGGTAGGCAAACCTTCAGAATTCACCAAATTTAGTTGCCCCGGATTGTCTGCCCAAGCGTATCGTAGATATACAGGATCTAAAACTGCTCGGTTTTGAACAATTACTTTCCCATCCTGAAGCATGGCCTCTGCCCAAACAAATTTTTTATCCTTTCCAGCGATTGCAAAACCTTTCACCACTTCAGAACTGTCCACTGTCATCAGTCCCTTTCCTACATAATCAAATTCAATAATAAATTTTGAGTCCTCAATTGTATGACTTTTATACATTGGACTTGAATAAATTATATCTTCACCATAAACCATTTTTCGGGCAGCCAATGAAAGTCGTTTCCCCACATCTTGTTTGTTTCTTGGATGAATATCTTTTGCATCACCAATATCTATCGTGATAGCTTGACCCGTATTTTTCATTTGCAAAGCTGCGGTTTGAGACTGACGCAATATTGCCCAATTACTTTCTTTTGGCGCTTCAGGCACTTCTAGCCAATTGGCCAATTGAACGTACAGAAATGGAAAATCACCAATTCCCCAATCCTCTCGCCAATTTTGAATCATGGTTTGAAATTGGTCTTTGTAAGCAATTGCTTCCTCAGGAGTTCCAGCGTTTGATTCACCCTGATACCAAATAACCCCAGCAATCGGAAATTTTTTAATGGGATGAATCATCTGATTGTTGAGCATACAAGGCACGTTATCCCATGGATAAAATTGATAAACGGCATCAGTGATTACATCCAATTTAAACTTCCATTCTCCATCCAAGGGAATTCTTTTTTTTGCCGTTTGAATAAACATATCTTTCGGCTCACCATGTATTCCTCCACCTGCGCCAGTGTCTTCTACTCGTATTGCAATTTGATTTTTCCCAACCTTCAAAACCCCTTTTGGGATTTCATAGACTCGATCTGTATCCCAAACTGAAGTAGTTCCAATTTCTTGACCATTGATGTAGGTAATGTCGCTATCATCAATTTTGGAAAGCGAAATGGTCGTAGCAGAATTTGCTTCAGATTGCGTTAATCGTATTTCTTTTCGATACCATGCAACACCATCAAAACCCTCAAATCCTTGATTTTCCCATTTGCCGGGTGCCTCTATAATTTTCCAATCCTCGCTTTTTAAATTAGACGCCGCCCATATCGGATGCCCCTCAACCAAGCCCCGTTCCTTCTCTCCCAAACCAGGGAAAGTCTGTTTCAAATTTTCTATAGTCTTTTGAAATTTACCTTCATACAGAGAGAGTGCTTCGTCAATTTTTTCTTCTGGATTGGGACCGTACTCTTTAGGAGCTAACCAAGTTTCTATCCGACTCCCGCCCCACGTACTATTTAACAATCCAATTGGAACATCATGATGCGCTCTCAAATTTTTTGCAAAAAAATATCCAACAGCTGAGAAGTTCCCCGTGTTATTTGGGTTGTTAACTTCCCAGATACCACCAACTAAAGTGTCCACTGGAGTTTTTGAAAATGATGGAGGAATTTTAAAATGCCGAATCATTGGGTCAGTAGCCATTGCGATTTCTGATTCAGCATTATTTGAATTTGCGACAAGCCACTCCATATTTGATTGACCTGAACAGAGCCAAACATCACCTACCCAAATGTCCTTCAATTGAATAGTATCTTGTTTTGTACTCATGACCAATTCATAAGGTCCACCTGCTTTCATTGCTGGCAACTGAACTTTCCATTTTCCATTTGAGGAGACAAAACTGCTTACTTTTCGGTTATTTAAACTTAAAGAAAGTTTGACCCCAGGAGTACCCCAACCCCAAATCCTTATCGGTTGGTTTCGTTGCAAAACCATCTGATCTGAAAATAGTCTTGAAAGTTTAATCTTGCCCGAAATTTCTGGTGTTTCAGTTTTACAACCAAGAAGACAGATTGCAAATAGGAGAATTAAGTTAGAATTTTTCATTGCGTTTTTTTTTGAAGGTAAGAAATTCAATTAATTTGGCCACATGAGTGAAAGAATAACTATCAAAATAGAGAATCACATTGCCGATGTTCGATTTAATCGGCCTGATAAAATGAATGCGTTGGACATAGAGATGTTCGAGGCAATCGTTTCCACCACAAGAAAATTGGCAGATGACAAATCTGTTAGATGCGTAGTGCTTTCAGGGGAAGGCCGAGGTTTTTGTGCAGGAATGGATTTGGCCAACTTCACATCCGATAGTGAAGTCATGACCCAACCCTTGGAGCCAAGAACGCATGGGTTGGCCAATTATTGGCAATCTGCTGTTTGGCTATGGCATGAATTACCAGTTCCAGTTATTGCTGCAGTGCATGGAGTTGCTTACGGTGGTGGTCTTCAAATAATGGCTGGAGCCGATATTAAATTTATTGCTCCCGATACTCGACTTTCTATCATGGAAATGAAATGGGGACTCATTCCTGACATGGGTGCCACCCAACTTTGGCGGCATACGGTTCGCCAAGACATAATAAAAGAATTGACCTACACGCACCGCGTCTTTTCGGGTGAAGAGGCTGTAAACTATGGATTTGCTACACACCTTTCTGAAAATCCAAAGGCGGATGCGATAAAACTGGCCAATGAAATCGCTTCAAAAAGTCCAAGCGCGATTGTAAAATCTAAAAAGCTGCTCAATGAAGCTCCTTATCTATCTGCAGCTGATGGTCTAATTTTAGAATCAGTCGAACAACAACAAATTATGCGTACAAAAAATCAAATGGAAGCCGTCTTTTCAAGCATGCAAAAACGAAAAGGTGATTTTGAAGACTACAGGTAAAATGTATAAAAAAATAGATTTGAATACTTGGGCACGAAAAGACCTGTTTCTTCTTTTTAAGGAATATGAAGATCCATTTTTCAATATCACAGCGAATATTGATGCCACAAATCTTTATCTCCATTGTAAAAAAAATAAGGAGTCTTTTTTTCTTTCTAAACTGTTTTGCTCTATGAAAACAGTGAATGAAATTGATAATTTCAGAATGCGGATTAAAGAAGATCAGGTGATTATTTATGACACCAACCATTGTGGTTGTACGGTGATCCATGAAAACAAATCCTTTACTTTTTGTTATTTTGAGTATTTTGAAAATCGAGAAGATTTTCTTCAAGAAGGAAAAAAGACCTTAACTGCTCATTTGGAGAATCCATCATTTAACCCAAAACATGAAGAGCTAAATTTGATCCATCATTCTACCCTTCCTTGGATTCATTTCACCCAATTCAAACATGCAAGAAAAGGAAACGGATATTCTGACTCTATTCCAAAAATCACTTTTGGCCAGGCAAGAGAAAATACAGAGGGAAAATACATGATACCCATTTCAGTTGCTGTGAATCACGCACTCGCTGATGGGTATCATGTAGGCTTATTTTTTCAAAAAATTCAGGAAGCGTTTGATCGGTATATAACATAAATCATTCGACGGTGATGCGCTGTGTAAAACGTCCTTTTTCATCCAATATTTCCAAAAGAAAAATACCTTTTTTATTAGACAACTCAACTGTTGATTGCGCGGCAGAAAGCACTTCTTCTTTCAATTTCTTTCCAGAAACATCATAAATATTCATTCTTGCTGGACTACTATCTTCTCTTTCAATTTGAATAGAACCTTGTGATGGATTCGGGTAAATTTTAATGTCTTTCCGTTTGATGTTTTTTGTAGAACTTGA
>CALDSS010000150.1 GCA_937924495.1 uncultured Saprospiraceae bacterium | reverse complement strand
CCCAGTTGGGTTGTTATTAAAAACACCATTTCCATTTTGTTGGAAAGTTCCATAATTTAGGAAGGTACCATCGTTGGTAAAAGGACCATCATTGGTAAAGGATACAGAACCAGAATTTAGAAATAAGGCACCGTTTGAAAGTGACATATTTCCACCTGAGTTGACGAAATTTCCAATGTTGAAGACATCGGCATTGACCGCAATGTTACCACTAAAGTTGGTCACACTGTAATCAATAATTAATGGGTTGTTGATAGCGACCGACCCAACTGAGGTAATTAATGCGTCATTTCCTGCCGCTGGCAACCCATTTGTCCAGTTGGAGGCTGTTGACCAGTCCCCTCCTGCGGGTCCTATCCACTGAGTAGATTGAGCCATGGTGGTCATTGTGCATAGCAATAGCACAACTGCAAAATACAGTTTGTTCATTTTTGTAAAGATTTTGGTAAATAATAATGAGTATTGTCAAATAGGGAGGAGATTGATTGCGAGTGAGACAATCAAGGAGGGTATTAGGCAAAATATTTATACCAAAAATCAGAATACACTGATTTTTAGATTTTTGCTAAAAAATCAAACTTAATAATAGTGAAATAAGGATATTACAATCCTTAATCGTTTGTGAATGAGACTACAAAAGTAAGGGTTCTTTTGTTATGAAATTGGATTTTTTGGGCATTGGGGGAAGAATACCAAGTTTGGGGTAAGTGTTTTTTAAATATTTTATGACCGATTACTTATTCTTTTTTTTTAGTACAGGACAAAACACAGGTTTAATAAACTTCGCCTTAAATTAAAGGTTCGATTTTAAAGAATGGATAGCAGAAGTTACTTTAAAATTAGTTTAATAAACCTCCGATTCGAGAAATCGGGAGATCGAGATTTCGTGATCCACGACTTTTGTCCAAGAAGGTTCTTTTTTTTAGATGGTGAACCTTAAGTGCTTGGAAAAAATTAATTTTAATTTAGAATGGCTTCTTTTTCCGCTATTTTTCCCTAAAAAATAAGTCCGTAGCGCGGCTATGAACTGATTTTTTAAGCATAACTATCGAAAAAATAAGCTCATTCTATTCTTTAACTTAATTCCGTCCAAGCACTTAGTTAATATTATCTTTGCCCAAACCCTATTGAAGTTGTTTAAAAATAGCCTTCAAGCTGCAAATTCGAATCTAAAGAACCTGATTTTGTAAAATAACTTAGCCATAGCGATACTATCGCCTAATTTATTTTACTTCATCAGAACCCTTATCTTCAAATTTTCGCTTCTGAACTCCATTCTTAAACAACTTCATTGTCAAAATTCAAGAACCATTAAAATTCTGACATGGAGATTTTGAAGCAAATAGCAGGTAATTGGTTTCCAACCTTAATGACTGCTGCGCTCTTCTACTTAGTTTATATTGCTGCTAAAAAGTTGCTTGAACGACAAGCCAAAGGTAAAACGGACAAAGCCCTCATCAAATCCATCGTATTATTTAGTATCGCTTTCATTGGTATCATCAGTGTCATTCTTGCGCTTCCGATGGATCCTGAGCAAAAAGGGCAAGTGACGAGTTTGATAGGGATTGTACTCTCGGCAGTTTTGGGTTTGAGTTCCACTACTTTTATTGGAAATGCGCTGGCTGGGATTTCTCTCAAATTGAGAAATAGCTTTAAACCGGGAGACTTCATTGAGGTAGATGAGATTTTCGGAAGGGTTACTGAGCAAGGACTTTTTCATACAGAAATACAAACTGCCGACCGAGATTTGACCTCTTTGCCCAATATGACTTTAGCGACTAATTCTGTAAAAGTAACGCGCCAATCTGGGACCATTATTAGTGTCGAGTGTTCTTTGGGCTACGATGTTAATCGACTGAAAATCGAAGAAGCACTTTTAAAAGCAGGTAAGGATTGCGGATTGGTTGAGCCATTTGTTCATATCATTTCGTTAGGAGATTTTTCGATTGTTTATCGATTGCATGGTTTATTGGAAAATGTAAAATCTATCGTGAGTGCCAGATCTCGTTTGACTGGACATGTGATTGACGCCCTACATGAGGCAGGTATCGAAATTGTATCTCCAAACTTTATGAATCAAAAACAGGTGGGCGATACGGTTTTTATTCCTAAAAAATATAGAACGACAAATAAGGAAGTCTTGGAGGAAAACACGCCTGAGAATTTAATCTTCGACAAAGCAGAAGAAGCGGAGGACATCGAAAAAAGAAAAAAACTACTCGAAGAAGTAGAACAAAAAATCAAAAAAGGAAATGAGGAATTGAAAAACGTTGAAAATCAGGCAGTCAAAGATAAAATTGCCCAACAGTTGGAAAAGACGAAAGAGCTAAAAGAAAAATTGGCAGAACGGATAGATAAGAAAATGGACGATCTGGATAAGACGAATTGAGGTTATCCATCTTCTGCATTCTTTATAGAGAACATTTGTATGGCTTCATCTGTTTTTGAAAGGTACGTAAGTAGTAAAAAAACAGGAGTGCATTTCAAAACTTCGTTTTTTACGCCTTTCGGCAAATAACGATATTTAGCGAAAGCGAAAAAAAATGAAATACGCCCAAAAAAAAGTCCAACTCATTGCCTCCATCATCACAGCAAAATAATATTGAGCCATTTCGAACAAATAAACAAAGGATACAACGAAGTTTTTAAAGCGGGGGAAATGACCTTGGGCGTCGTTGTGCCAATTGAGCATTACATCACAAGCCCTGTTCCGACCATGAAAGACCATTTGACGAAAGTCAAATTGGTGGAAGATTTGGGATTCAGGGCAATATGGGTGAGGGATGTCCCCTTGAATGTTCCCGCATTTGGAGACGCAGGGCAGACGTTTGATCCGTTTACCTATCTGGGATTTCTTGCAGCACATACTTCCAAAATTGCATTGGCAACTGGCAGTATCGCTCTACCGCTTCATCATCCCGTTCATCTGGCAAAATCTGCGGCGACCGTCGATCAACTTTCTGATGGAAGATTGATTTTGGGTGTCGCTTCTGGTGACCGCCCAAGCGAATATCCAGCCATGGGAATTGAGTTTGAAAAACGGGGCGAATTATTTAGAGCGGCGTTTAGCTATATTCGAAATGCACAGGAGGATTTTCCTGTTTTTGAAAACAAACATTACGGAAGTTTGGATGGTCAGGCAGACATTTTACCAAAAGCACTTGGACATAAAATTCCGATGTTGGTGACCGGTAACAGCCGCCAATCTATAGAATGGATTGCTGAAAATTCGGACGGTTGGATGTACTACCCAAGGAATGATTACATGCAGGAATATAACATCGCCGAATGGAGAAAATCCACTTCCAACACAGCGGTTCCACTCAAACCTTTTATGCAACCCTTGCATATAGATTTGGTAGCGAATGATAATTTAATGCCACAGCCGATTCACTTAGGTTTTAGGTCAGGCATTAATTATTTGCTGCAATATTTACATCAACGCAAAGCAATGGGCGTCAATCATATTGGAATTAATTTGAGGTTCAACACCTCCAATATTGAGCAAACTTTGGAGCGATTGGCGAAAGAGGTTTTGCCTCATTTTCATTAAAAAACAATTATGAAAAAGACAATTTTAATAACTGGAAGTACGGATGGTATTGGAAAATTAGCCGCCACTAAATTGGCTAAAGATGGACATGAAGTTTACCTCCACGGCAGAAATGCAACCAAACTCACCAAAGTTATTGAGGAGATAAAATCCCTTTCGGGAAATGAGTCGGTCAATGGATTTCTGGCAGATTTTTCTGATTTGAATGCCGTAAAAAATATGGCTACGCAAGTTAATCAGGAATTGCCAAAATTGGATGTTCTTATCAATAATGCTGGCGTTTGGAATAGCAAAAACTCGCATAACAATGATGGTTGGGATATTCGATACGTAGTCAATTATTTCGCTCCTTACCTTTTGACGAAACGGCTACTTCCATTATTGCAAAAAGGAAACGACTCACGAATCATCAACCTAAGTTCTGCCGCTCAAGATCCAGTCAATTACGATGTCATGGCAGGCACAGTCAATCAACCTGAACGAGCAACTTACGGGCAGAGCAAATTGGCACTGACTATGTGGAGTTTTGATATAGCCAAAAAGCAGAATGAAATTTCAGTGATTCCTGTCAATCCAGGTTCATTGCTCAACACCAATATGGTCAAAGAAGCCTTCGGTCAATTTTGGTCATCGGCGGATAAGGGTGGAAATATTTTATACGACTTAGCTGTTTCTAATGAATACACTGGCGTCACCGCCAAGTATTTTGATAATGATAAAGGAGAGGTAAAAGGGACTTTCAGCATGGCTCACCCTGACGCTTATGACCAACAAAAGGTTGAAAAGCTGATAGGTACCACAGAAGAAATTTTGGGTACGTATCTTAATTAAAAGTGAGGCTGTCTCATAAGTAAAGAAATCAGACGATTTAGTTATTTTGAAATTTATAATTCGCTGATTTGATGCTTGCTAAACTTTTAAAGTTTAGTAAACATAGAGCAAAACAGTACTTATGATCCAGCCTGAAGGAGTGCCATACTTTTGTGCTTCCTTTTATGTCCTTTGTGGTTCAAAAAACAATACAATCCCTAAAAACTATCACAACCGATCCCCAAGTCGTAGCAGGTCTGAATATACTGCTCGGGCAGTCACTTTAGGTCCCGCCCCCGCGCCCTGAATCACTATCGGCTGCAGCCCATAACTTTGGGTATAAATTTCAAAAAGAGAGTCGGCATTTTTTACTTGCCCCAAAGGCGTGTTAGCAGCTACTGCTTGCAGACTTACTGTTAAAATTCCCGTCTTTACATTCAACTCTCCTACATAACGCAGTACTTCGTTGGGGTTTAAGGCTTGTTTTATTTTTTGATAATATGAATCCAATTCCACCTCTTTCGCCAAAAAAGAATCAACACT
>CALDSS010000149.1 GCA_937924495.1 uncultured Saprospiraceae bacterium | reverse complement strand
TGGGCAATTAGAGCCAGGTGTTGGTCAGCCAGGAGCGACTTTAAAGAATTATGCGTCGCCATTGGAAGAAGCGCGTGCCGATTTGGTTTCATTGTATTTTATCACTCATCCCAAGATGGTAGAATTGGGTTTGATGGAAACGTTAGATGTTGGAAAAGCTCAATATGAAAATTATCTAAAAAATGGATTGATGCTACAATTGCGACGTATCAAACCGGGCAACAACATCGAGCAAGCACACATGCGTAATCGCCAATCCGTTTCAAAATGGGTGTATGAAAAAGGAAAAGCAGAAAACGTGGTAGAACTCATCAAGCGCGATGGCAATACCTATGTCCAAATCAATGATTATGAGAAACTTCGTGGGTTGTTCGGCGACTTGCTCAAAGAAGTGCAGCGCATGAAATCACAGGGAGATTATGAAGCCTGTAAAGCATTTATTGAAGGCTACGGCGTGCAAGTTGACAAAGCGATTCACGAGGAAGTATTGGCACGTTCTGAGAAATTGAATATCCCTCCTTATGGTGGATTTATTAATCCAGTTTTGGTCGCTAAAAAAGATGATGATGGAAAAATAACGGATGTAGAAGTGACTTACCCTGATAACTTTTTGCAACAGCATTTAGATTATGGAAAGCAGTATTCGTTTTTGCCAGATTATAATTAATCTGTAGATCAATTCCATTGTGTGTAACCGCAAAGTCATTTTTAGAATGGCTTTGCGGTTATCCAAAAAAGTTAAATTATGAAGGCTTTTTATCTTACAATTCTTGTGATTTGTTTTTTTAATCTCTCAGAGGGAATTGCAATCAACACTACCTCAAAAACAGCTACCCATCAAATTCAAGAAACAGGAATCAGCGTTCAGTCAAAGAAAAAAACAAGTCGTTGGAAACGTTTTAAAAATAAAATTTCTCAAAAGAAAACACTCCTTTCAAAGTGGTTTCGAAAAATTAAAAAAGCGGCTGTAAATAAAGTAGGCGTAGCGATTGGATTAATTTTCGGCATCTCAATTTTTGGTACGATGCTTCTTTTCTTTGGGTCTCTTTTTGTTTTTAGCAGTATCATCACGGGCGTTTATGCTGCTGCCATAACATCAGGCATCCTAGCAGCCGTTGGAGGCTATATTTTATCCGATTATTTGTATCGAAAAATTGCAAAAGAGAAAAGTCCTTTATGGTTTAAATTAACCTCTGGATTTTTTGTAATTATGCCGTTGCTTGTTGTTTTTGCTTATTTGGCTTCGGAATAATTGTTAAACTGAATTTATGAAATTAAAATTCCTTCCCCTGCTTTTGTTTGCATTTCATCTCAATGCACAAGAATCATCGAAAAAAGAATTTTCATTTGGAATAGAAATAATAGGAGCTCAAAATTATGCTTCTTTCAAAAGTGACTTCGATTATCCCTTTTCAATTGAGTCGAATCATTTAATTGGCATGAATGTCATTTATTCAGAACCGTTTGCATCAAAGCAAGAATTAAATTTCGGAGTTGGCTTTAGAAATTTAAAATATATGGATTTTGATGGTTCAAAATTTATAGGTACAAGTACGTTTGTAACACTGCATACTGATGCTAACTATCAATTTATAACAAGTTCAATTTTTGCAAAATGGAAGCCTTTCAATGGTGGATTTTTTTTCAAACCAGGTGCTGAAATGTGGCTCCATGTTAATACCATGGATAATTCCTTCATTAATGAAGGCGGTAGGTTTTCTCCAACAGTGGAAAGATCTACAAAGCAAATAAAACCCCTTCAAATTTTTCTTGGAGGAGGATTAGGCTTTGAAGTATCTCTAAAAAAGATGGTTTGTTTTGTTGAATTTAGACCAATGTATTCGCTTTCTAATTTTTTTGAAACCTCGGAACAGGTAAATTTTAATTTAACTTCTGTTGGCCTTGTCATCGGTTGTCAGTTTTAAATTACTGCTTCTTAAAATACCCCTTCACCTCCAATGAATCCCACTCCTTTGGCAAATTCTGCTTCGTCTCAATTACCCCTTCATCCGTAATTTTCAAACCACCGAAACCAAACATTGCTGCTTGCAACGCCCCACCTGCACCAGTGATAAAATAGGGATTGTTTCCATTTCGAGTTTCACTGATAACACCAAACGGAGGCACTTCGTTTGGTCGAAAAGACCGTTCAAAAAAGTCGTAGGCCTTATCCATTTTTCCTTGCCAACTATAAAGTGTCGAAAGAATACAAAAACCCATCGCAGGGCCATTCAAATCATATCTTGGAGCATAATAATCGAGGTCTTTTTCGATCTTTTTTTCATCCGTATAAAAATTGAGTGGATGCGCCAATAAATTCACATCAGCCTGTTTAATCGTTACGCCATCATAAGTTGCATTTTCACGTGTCACGCCATCTTTAAATTCTAAAATCGGAATATTTTCCGCCACATGTAGCCAATCCGAATCAGGCTGTTCGCCTAAAATTTCAGCAGCTTGATGTGTGTATTGTAAAGCCAATTTCGCTACAGCGTTTGTGAAGGCATTATTGTCAATATTTTCTTCGTATTCGTTGGCACCTATCACATTTTTAATATCGTAGCTGCCTTTGCCGTTTCGTTCCACACGACTGCACAAAAAAATGGCCACCTCCTTCATCAGTGGATACCCTTTTTCTTTGAGCCATGCTTTGTCTCCGGTGACTTGATAATATTTCCACGCCGCCCAAGCGATGTCTGCTGAGATGTGATGTTGAAACGGCCCCGTCAACGCCCATACCGGTGTTTGCTCTGAGCCGTCGGCTGCACTTTCCCACGGGAACATCGCACCTTTAAAACCATGCATCCAAGCATTAGTGCGCGCAGCTTCAACTCGATTGATTCGATAATCGATAATGGAGCGGGCAATTTGTGGCTGCAAAATCAAAAGCGGCGGATACATCCAAATTTCAGTATCCCAAAAAACGTGGCCGTTGTATCCCAATCCACTCAAACCCATCGGCGACATACTGTAACCACTTCCCTCTCTCACAAATGCATACAAGTGATACAAACAGTTGCGCATCGCCAATTGATCCGCATCATTTCCTTTGATGATAATATCGCTTTCCCAAAGTTTATCCCATGCCTGATTGTGGAATTTTACCAATCGATCCATACCTTCCAACGCAGCGTAAATAGTCAATCGCTCTGCCTCATTCAGCGGGTCAGCAACATGTTCTGTCGCACAGGCTGAACCAACTAAGCCGAAGCGATAAGTTTGACCTGCTTTCAGCTTTTTTTCAAAATAGGCGAGATGTCGATTGAAGTCCCAATCTTCATGAATTACTTCTGGTTGATCGTGCATATCTTCTTCAAAAATAAAACTGGTACTTGCTGCTACTGTGTGTCTGCCCGTCGGACTTTGCGCAACAGAAGTTTGCAGTGGAATCACCACATGAGGTCGATTGATTTGAGCAAATAAATTACGCACATCGCGCAAATGATCAGGCGACTCAATATCATTTCTGATTTGTAAATCGATATTCTTTTTTGGTGTAATTTCTACCTCAATCAAACTCGAAAATGGTAGTTGTCTCAACGAGCGCATTTTGTGAACCACCTTTGTATTTTCAAAATCGAAAGTGGTCACTAACACCGCATTGCGCATATCTAATGCCTGTTGGTAGTTTTTGATGTTTTTTGAATTCGCCCATTTTTCATCTACCACTAATTGCAGATTCACATGATTAAAAACTTTCAAAATATTTTCGACTCTTCCTCTTTGGTAGTTATCAAAAACACCGTTCAAAACCACATCCTTTACCTTCATTGGGTCGGGCGAAGAGACGAGACCAATCATTCCATTGGCGACGGTTTCACCGAAATATCGACTGGCATCTATGTCCTTTGCTTCGATTGTCCAGTTCTTTTGCATGTATTGGCGCGGAGCAGGTTTTTGACCGAATAGACTAACGACAAATAGGTATAAGAATGTTAAAGTGGTGATGTAGAATTTCATTTTCGAAAAAACTAAGTTTAGAAATAAGTTTCGTAGCAAATATAAAAACTCAATACAACCCAAGAGATATAGATAGCAGACCTTTACCCAGAATTTGTTTGGGCTTTTAATTCAGAAGCGAAAATTTGTGATTTGGGGTTCTGAAAATTAGTTTTTGAAACAGCGTAGCATCGCTACGGTTTTTTAAAAAGTCATTTTCAGGTTCCAAAAGCGCGAATTTGTAGCTTGAAAGAAAAGTCCAAACAAATTCTTAAATCAAACTTTAAAAATCATGAAATTTTTCTCTGCTATCCTATTTGGGTTATTTCTTACCTCGTGTGTTACCACCACCCAGTATTCAAAAATGACGGATTTATCCTCAGATGATGAAAGTGCTAAAATCTTTGTCATCAGAAAATCAATTTTGGCTACTGCTATTCCAATGAAAATTTATCAAGATGGAGAACTCGTAGGAAGGCTCGGACCTAAAGGCTACATCGCTTGGGAGGTTGAAAAAGAAGGACCAATTTTTATTACCAGCTCTAGCCCAGAAAACAAAGACCATTTTAAAATTGATGTACAAAAAGGAAAGACTTACTACCTCAAACAAAAGGCAAAACCGGGCTATTTCGTAGCACGTTCAGGATTGGAGTTAATGGAACCTGAAAAGGCAAGAAAAGCCATCAATAAATTGAAAGAACCGAAAGTAAACTATACTACGCGGTAAACTATTCAAAATTTAAGAATAGCGGATATTTTCAAAAAAATCCGCTATTCTTGAACAAAATATAATGATATGACTGCTTCCTCTTCAAATTTAGCTGCTAGAAAATTAAGTCTTATTCAATTACTTTCATCAACTGATGATGAAACTGTAATTGCCCAAATCGAAAATATTTTTGAAAAAGTAAGTTGGGATGATTTGTCAGATGAAATCAAAGAAAGTATTGAAAGAGGTATTAAAGACGCTAATGAAGGTCGAAAAATTTCTTTTGACGAATTTTTAAAAAAACGAAGAAACAGATAGATGAAAGCTTTGCTTACAAAGGAAGCTAATGACCAACTCCATGAAATTCTTGATTAGTTAGAATCTGAATTTTCAATCAAAACTTCTAATAAATTTCTCGATCAAGTTCTTAAGGCTATTGAAACACTTGAAACTTTTCCTTTTGGGTACCCATTAGTTGAAAAATCTCCCAATGAAGTTGTTTAAGAATTCATGATTTCGCGAAAGTGAGAAAATTTTATTCTGAATAAGGCGAAAACCACAGTCGATGCCTTAGCATCGACGAGGATTTTTAACGTAATTCAGGATGAAATTTGCCGCTTGTAGCCAATCAA
>CALDSS010000148.1 GCA_937924495.1 uncultured Saprospiraceae bacterium | reverse complement strand
CCAAAATGATAATCGGCGTTCAAATTCCAATTTTTGGAAGGATTCGCCGTGAAACGCTTTAGCAAATCATTTATTTCTTTTTCTAAAAAATCGCCTTTTAAGGCCGAAAAGCCAATCACTCGTGATTTGGGGTTTGCTTTTGAAATCAAGCCAGCTAAGGTGCCGCCCGTTCCACAAGGTGCGCAGATGTAGTCAGGTGGGGATTTGAGCTGTTGCTCTAATTCTTCTATAATTTCTGAACAACCTTTTATGGCAAACTCATTCGTTCCACCTTCTGGCAGATGATAAAACTTCCCAAAGTCTTTTTTTAATGATTTTATAAAATCAGGATCATTTCTTTTTCGATAATCAGTTCGATTAATGTAATGCAATTGCATTCCTTTTTCAGTCGCAAATTGGAGTGTCGGATTTAGTTCTTCCTGCTTTTCGCCTCGAATGAGGCCAATGGTTTTGAAATTGAAAAGTTTACCTGCCGCGGCCACTGCGGCAATATGATTAGAAAATGCGCCTCCAAAAGTCAAAAGAGTATCATGTCCTGTTTTCTTAGCTTCGATTAAGTTGTATTTCAGCTTTCGCCACTTATTGCCAGAAACATCAGGATGAAGCAAATCATCTCTTTTGATCCACAAATCAATGCCTTTTGCGGACAAAAGCTCAAACTCCTGTTTTTTTAACAGACTTGATTTTTGTGTATTAAAAAAATGGTGAATTTCTGACATATAATTACAAGGTGCTCATTTTGAAGGTTTTTGGCATTATTGTTGTTTCTAATATGATAACATTTTCTAATATGGAAAATTCGAAAATGTAGATTAACAAAATACCGAAACACTATTTACAATACCAAAAACGTTTTAAAGATGCACGAACATTCCCCCCAACTTATGATTTGTTTAAAAAAATCGAGTTCTCCGAGAAAAGATGACGGAGGTTATATCTGGGTAGCGCGATAAATTACCCCCTAACTTTTTCCTATTTCCTACAGATCGCACTATACCCCCCGGAGTTATATCTTCTACTTTTTAAAGAGGACTTGAAAATCCCCTCAGAACAGGGCCGAGCTTTTGCTTAGGCCCTGTTTTTATTTATGGAAGTTGTTTAGAAATAGATTTTAAGCTGCAAAATCGCATTTGAAGAACTCTTCGGCAAGCTCAGAGCAACGCCTGATTTTGCTGAATTTTTCAGCCGTAGCTAAGGCTATGACTGAAAAATTCAGCTTTTCCAGAACCTTCAACTTCAATTTTTCGCTTCTAAACTCCTTTTTTAAACAACTTGAGGGGCTCGCTCACTTCTACCAAAATTTTATCGTAACTTTGTAAAACAATAATTTACACTTAAAAACATTTTGTTGTAAGTTTACGACGTTTATATCTTACCTAACTAAAGAAAACGAAGGGAAATATTTATGGCTCAGGTGAATTATACAGAAGATAATATTCGCTCTCTCGATTGGAAAGAGCATATCCGTTTACGTCCAGGGATGTATATTGGAAAATTAGGAGACGGTTCTGCTCCTGATGATGGAATTTATGTATTGCTCAAAGAGGTACTTGATAATTGTATTGATGAGCATGTGATGGGTTTTGGAAAAGTGATCGAAGTAGAAGTCAAAGATGGTTTGGCTTCTGTTCGCGATTACGGTCGAGGAATTCCATTGGGAAAAGTGGTGGATTGTGTTTCTAAAATCAATACTGGAGGGAAGTACGATTCTAAAGCTTTTAAAAAGTCAGTAGGTCTGAATGGTGTGGGTACAAAAGCCGTCAACGCCCTTTCTGATTACTTCAAGGTGCAAGCATTTCGTGAGAATAAAACGAAAATTGCAGAGTTTGAACGTGGAGAAATTACCAACAATCAAAAACAAAAAAAGGAAAAAGGAGAAAATGGAACGCTCATCGTTTTTAAACCTGATGCTTCTATTTTCAAAAATTATAAATTTCGATCTGAATACATCGAAACACAGCTTTGGAATTACGCTTATCTGAACGCTGGCCTTAAGTTAGTTTTCAACGGAAAGACCTTTTATTCTAAAAATGGTCTGCTTGACTTGTTGAATAAACAAACAGCAAAAGATGTTTTACGATATCCAATTATCCATTTGAATGGTGAGGATATTGAGGTGGCAATGACGCATGGCAATCAATATGGAGAGCAGTATTATTCTTTTGTAAATGGTCAAAACACTACGCAAGGGGGAACACACCTCAACTTTTTTAAAGAGGCAATTGTCGAAACCGTGCGTGTGCATTTCAACAAAAGTTATGATGTAAAAGATATTCGCGCTTCTATCATCGCTGCTGTTTCAGTGAGAGTAGAAGAACCTGTTTTTGAATCACAAACAAAAACCAAGTTAGGTTCGACAGAAGTTGCTCCAGGCGGAAAGACTTTGCGTTCTTTCATCAGCGATTTCATGAAAACGCATTTAGATAATTTCCTTCATAAAAATCCTGAAATTGCTAAAGCCATTGAGGCTCGAATCAAGCAATCAGAAAGAGAGCGTAAGGAGATTGCTGGCATCAAAAAATTAGCAAATCAGCGTGCAAAAAAAGCAGCTGTTCATAATAAAAAATTGCGCGATTGTCGCTTTCATTTTAGTGATGGGCCTCGCAAAACGACTGAAGAAGGTAGATTGGCAACGACTGTCTTTATTACGGAGGGAGATTCAGCGAGTGGATCAATTACCAAAGCACGAAATGTAGAAACACAAGCAGTTTTCTCACTTCGCGGTAAGCCGTTGAATTGTTTTGGTATGACTAAAAAAGTAGTTTATCAAAACGAAGAATTGAACCTATTGCAGCACGCACTTCAAATAGAAGATGGCTTGGATGATTTGCGATATAACCGAGTGGTCATTGCTACGGATGCCGATGTGGATGGAATGCACATTCGATTATTATTGCTGACCTTCTTTTTGCAATTTTTCCCTGATTTAGTAAGAAATGGACACCTCTATATTTTAGAAACGCCATTGTTCAGAGTTAGAGATAAAAAGAAAACTTTCTACTGTTACAGTGAATCTGAGAAGCAGGAAGCAATAGCAAAATTGCGTGGAAAGGCTGAGGTAACGCGTTTTAAAGGTTTGGGTGAGATTTCTCCTAATGAGTTCTCTGATTTTATTGGAGAAGATATTCGATTAGAACCTGTCTTATTGCAAGGCGATACAGATATTAAAGATTTGCTTTCTTATTACATGGGCAAAAACACACCTATACGTCAGAAATTTATTATCGAAAATCTACGCGTAGAAAAAGAAGAAATTGATAGTGAGAGTGAACGTGAGGTGATGGCTGAGGAGGTTGTAGAGGAAACAGAAACGGTTGAGGTATAAAAAAATCTACGCTTGAAAATTAAATCAGAAACCTGACAAATTGTGGATTTTTTATATTTTTTTGGTACAATTTTTCTTTTTTAAAAACCTGATTTTAATAAAAAATTGGTTTTTGCTATCTCAATGTATTGTTGCTAACTTTACTTTCACGCAACGTTGCTATCTTAACTATTATTTTCAACCCTATCTGCCAATAGCTTAAAGCAGATACTAAAACTTTT
>CALDSS010000147.1 GCA_937924495.1 uncultured Saprospiraceae bacterium | reverse complement strand
ATTTTCGTTAGAAACAGAAATTACTTCTTCCAACTCACTTTGCCGAATGAGGTAATTCGTCAATCCTTTCCCATTTTCTACCCCTAAATATTTATGCATTTTGGGCTTTCGTAAATCAAGTCCGAGTAGAATTACTTTTTTGTTGGAAAGGGCGATGGTCATCGCCAAGTTTAATCCAACAAAAGATTTTCCTTCTCCTGAAATAGAGGAAGTGACCGCCAAAACCTGTGTTTCTTTTTTTACATTAAGGAAATTTAGATTCGTTCTGAGCAATCGAAACATCTCCGCAACTGCTGACCGCGATCCTTGCTTAACGACCAATCCTTCCGCTTTTTTCGCAAATGCAATTCTTCCTAAAATTGGAATATTCGTAAGGTCTTTGATGTCGTCTTCTGATTGAATTTTCGTTTCAAAAAAACCTAATAACGTCACCAAAAAAAGTGGGATGATAAAACCCAATACCGCACTGGCCATATAAATCATCCGCTTTTGCGGAAATATTGGAAATTTGGGTGTTCTGGCTCGGTCAATGATTCGAGTATTGGGCGAAGTGACGGCTTCCGACAGAGCGGTCTCTTCGCGTTTTTGTAAAAGAAATAGAAATAAATTTTCCTTGATGGATTGCATCCGCATCTGTTCCAAAAGGTTCTTTTCTATGCTCGGTACGCTTCCCAAATTATCTTTTAAATCATTGATTTTTCGCTCAACCCTTTTCATCGGGATATCAAGATCTCGTTGCAAATTTTTCAACGTTTGCAAAATCAAAGCTCTGATATCTGCCAACTCTTCATCCATCAAAATGAGAGACGGATTTTCGGCACTCGCTACTTTGGACAAACGAACACGATCAAGCGAGGTACTATTATATTGATTGACCAAACCTCCCAAAACAGGATTGTCCGCAATCAAATTGGCTGGAATCAATTGAGAATTTCCTTTATTATTTCGAACCATATCTTCCAAAGATCTCAATATCTCCTTGCGCACTTCCATCCCCGAAAGGTTTTCCAAAGCACCTCGAATTTCACCCAAAGCAAAGCCTCTACTGGACGCTGCATCATTGGTAATGATTTCGTTTTTACTTTTGAAACGTTCGATACCACCCTCCACCACATCGAGTTCTTTTGTCAAAATCCCCACTCGTTCATCAATGAAATCGAGGGTACTCACCAGCACACTATTTTTATCGGCAATCTCTTCTTCGTTATACACTTCAATCAGCGTATTGACCAAATCCCTTGCACGTTCGGGTATCGCGTCCGTCATTTCAAGACTCAAAACACTGGAAGAATGTTGGCTACCAATTCGTTGAATCGCAATTCGATTATTGAAAGAAAAAGCTAAAAATTCTTTGGGCGTGATTTTGATGATATAATTTTCCTGTTCAAGGTAAGAATCAGGTCTGCGCGAAATTTTGAACGTACCAGCATGGTCGGTAAAGTATTGACCAAACCGATAAACATCGCCCACCTCAGCAGAAACATATTTCAACCTAAACTGCTGACTATCAATTGGTTCTACCATAAGAGACAAACCATAAGGCCGCTCACCGACGAAAGAAAATGTATCTAAAACAAAAGGGCTTTTTGTGTATAATTCCTCTCCATTTTTTTCTTTGATGTAGCTGATATTTGCTTTTAATTTATCAACTACTTTTTCTGCCAAAGTCAGCGATTTCAATATTTGGATTTCGTTGTCCATTGACTTTCCACCGCCAGTAAGCCCTTCTTGTAAAAGTATTTGACCTTCCGAAATACCACCACTACTTCCCGCATCTTTTATCAAAAACATCGCGCTTGTCGAGTAAAGTGGCGTCGCATTTTTCACGTAAGTGTAACCAACATACCCTGCAATGAGCATTGAGATCAGAAACAACCACCAATAAGATAGCAATCGAAACAACCATCGTTGAAGATCGATTTTGATAAGCTCGTCAGAAGATTCTTTTCGTGTATTATTCTCTAAATTATTCAAATTTTCTCTTTCTACTTACATCAGGAAATTAGTCCGATTTATTAGCATGGCTTCATGGTTTTCTAAATCATGTAACCGTAAAGCCATTTAACTACAATCGACTCACCGTAATAATCAAAGCCGCCAACCCCGTCGCAATACTAACATAAGGAAGCACTCTTGTAATCGGATCTCGTACCGTCGTCACTTTTGTCTTTTGAGGGCGCACATAGATGACATCATTTTGGCGAAGGTAAAAATATGGAGAGTCAAACACTTCAGGTGACGTAAAATCTATGTAACCGAAAGTTCGCTCATTATTAAATTCTCGAATCACCAAAATACTGTCGCGCTGCGAATATGGCGTAAAATCCCCTGCTCGCGTAATCGCTTCGATAATTGTGATGCGGTCATTATCAATCGTAAACGTAGTGGGCGAACCCACCTCCCCATTCACGTTAATTTTAAAATTTCGTAATCGAATATTGACGATGGGTGGATCCGAAAAGTAAGTACTCAACTTTGATTGAACTTTTCGTTTTGCAGCTTCAAGCGTAAGGTTTTTCAACTCAATATCGCCAACCGTTGGCAGCGTAACATTGCCGTCAGTATCCACCAAATACCCTGTGCCCGAAAGGCCATTGAAAGGCGCCGCAGCTTCTGGCATAATGCTACTCACACTAATTTGTAAAATATCATTGGGCTGTATTACCATCGGTTCAAAATTGGTAATCTCCTGCGGTTCCATAGAAAAACGCGGTGGCTCATGATAGCTCAACAAATCGCGATATTGGACGCAACTGGTGAGCATTAGAAAACTTGAGAGTATGAGAATATTTTGCATGGTTAAATTGTTAGATGGTTACATGGCTGATGGTTTTATGGCTACAGGTTTGTAATCAACCATTTAACCATTCAGCCATGCAACCATTTACACACGGCTTCGCCGACGAAAAGTCGCAACGACTTTTAGGAAAAAGAAATAATTCCAAATGTTTTACAAAAATCACTATAATCTTATCCACGATTTCGGAACCAAATCCGAACTATCATATTGATTGTCATTGAACCAATTTTTGGGCGCAATGACGATTTTATTTTTATGTTGATTGAGCCAAACCGCCCACCATGCGAAACTACTATTTGGAATAATGAAGTGCTTGCATGCCTTCATCAACTGCATGTAATTTCCAAATTTTTCGCCCTTGTGTTCGTGTGAAACGAGGGTTGTGGGGTAGCTCAAATTTAGATTTTCAGCACACCAATCTACATCATCCGAAAAAATAAAGAAGTGAGGATTCTCGACCATTGTTGCCATTTTTTCGGCAGCTTGAAGAAAATAATCTTTATTAGTCGTATTTAAATTGGAGGTCGTTAGAAAATCGGTGCGACGTACATTGAGACAAATTGACTGAGTGGTTTCTATCTCCTTTTTCAATATTTTCGACTTTTCTAAAATTGGATTTTTAAACCTAAAAACCTGTCGAATATCGTCTTCTACTTCCGTAAAATATTGCTCACTCTGCCACCAACCCTCATAAATCGTATTGTCTTTTGGATTAGTTAAAATCTCCTTAGAAACTTCAAAATGGGGTTCTTTGACGAAATTTTTTCCTCGTGCAATTTGATTCCTAACCATTTTACAAACCTTGGAAGACTTCGTTCTGTAAAGCGTTTTCAGAATTTTAGGAGCGATAACAAAATCATTGGGTACCTCAAAAATCGTCAAATCATAATCGCGATAAACAAAATCCTTCCCGCGTGCGCGATCCAAAAGTAATGACAAATCAATCTTCACTTTTGTCCCCAATTGGTGCGCCATGCGCCGTCCGAATGCATATTGAAACATCTGATTGCCCATCCCCGCCTTTAATCTTACATATATCATTCTTCTTCTAAATAATCTAAGCTTTTTAATGGCTTTATGGTTGTATGGTTATATGGTTGAATT
>CALDSS010000146.1 GCA_937924495.1 uncultured Saprospiraceae bacterium | reverse complement strand
TTAAAAACCTGATTTTAATAAAAAATTGGTTTTTGCTATCTCAATGTATTGTTGCTAACTTTACTTTCACGCAACGTTGCTATCTTAACTATTATTTTCAACCCTATCTGCCAATAGCTTAAAGCAGATACTAAAACTTTTCTAACCATGAAAAACACTTTTTTCTGGGGACTTATAACAATGCCCCCCCCGTAGTTTTTTAATTTTTATAAAACTATTTTTGCTTTTATTTATTTCGTACTCAGGCTTTAGCCAAACGTTTGATTCAGATTGCAATACATCAAATGCAGCTTCAAATAGTGAATCAGAGGGAACCCCTGTTTTTTTATGTGATGAAATTGGCCCTCTTGAATATGACATAATTCTCAACGACTTTACATTTGCTTCTTCTGCCTTTCCTGGAGGATTAGTTATTGATGAGAATGTGCTTGTTAATGGTATATTATTTGTTGATGTTCCTACCACTATTATATTGTCTAACTTCGTAATGGGCGAAAATGCGACAATATTTGTAGATACTGATGTTACATTAGGAGCAATTAGTTCAAATTTTTACTCCTGCGATAATATGTGGGAAGGTTTTATTTTAGAATCAGAAAGTTCGGGAGTTTTCTATAGCAATCGAATTGAAGATGCTACTCATGCTTTAACGGTTAATGATGGCGCTACTTTCACACTGGGAAGCAATCTTTTTAATAGAAATCATATAGGTTTAAGAAACGGAAGTGGATTTTCTGGATCATCTGGAATGAATCCAGTTGGCTTCTATGGAAATATTTTCACCTCATCTTCAACTCTTAGAGGTCCCAGAAGTAGCGAATATGGTTTTTGTGGTATTCAACTAACCCAATGTGTCGCTTCGTTAGGTACTGAATTTTCCAAGAACTTCATTAACAAAACGGAGTTTGGAATAATTTCTATTGAGTCAGATATGATTGCTCAGAATTTTGAAATAACAGAACTCAGAAACACCAATAATAGCGTAGGAATAAAAACAGAGGAGGGAATAGCTCATATAAATGGCCACGGTGCTGTTATAGCAAATTGTGGTTGGGCTGGAATCGAAGCACAAGGCACGAGCTTAGAGGTGGAAAATTATAATATTCGAGGTATTCAAGCAATTGGTATTACAAGTGAGAGTAACACCGGTGGAGAGGACATACATATTCATGACAATAACATTCAAGTACTTGATGATATTTCTACGGGAATATACTTAATCAGGAGTGCGACAACAGGAGGAAGTATTAATAAAATTGATAAGAATACCGTGACTGTGGCAGCAGAAAAATGCATTGGCATTTATTCTTTTGGTGGCCTCCCTTCATTAGGTGAATGTGAGATATTAGAAAACACTGTTTTACTAAATGAAAAAGAATCAGGTGCCATTGTAATAGATGTTGGTTATGGAAGAATGTACTCTATTCTTCAAAACAATATTACGTTCAATTTTGAAGGAACCTCAGGCAACTCCAATGGAATTCTTTTTGGTAGTGCATTTGAAAATGGACACGAAATCAGCTTTAATGTGATTCAAGGTTTTAAAAGTCAGATTCAAGGGACTAATGGTATTGAGGTGGCTGACGTACGTGCTGTCACGCTCTGCTCCAATATTGTTAACAATTCTCAACGTGGACTAAGTTTTCTTGGATTCAATAGTCCTACTTTTCTGGTAAGCAATAACATGAATCATCATAACGTAGGGCTATTGGTTGATGGAAGTGGACCAGTAATGGGAGCTATAGGACCACAAACCAGAAATAGTAACCTCTGGCTGGAAGATTTTAATAACTCTATCTACGCAGATTTCGCTGCACAATGCAACGCAGATCCTGACAATTCAAAATTTATTACAGAAAACAGCAGCCCTAATATCTTACCGCCCTTAAGAACTCCGGGAGGAACAGACTGGTTTGAAGAGATTTCTGGCAGTTCTAATACATGTGGCGGACAAGGCCCGGGAGGTGATTTTGGTGGTGCGGAAGACAGGATTATTAATGAGGGGATAGCATCAGTGTCTGGAGACCCTCTGGAACAATGGGAGTTATTACATCGAATTTATTATGGCTTACTAATAGATAATGCTGCACAAGAAAATGAAGCAACAACTGTTTTTCTTGACAACAATAGCACCTTATCCGCGGCAAAATTCGCTATTTTGACCAATAAAGTTGTTGAGGCTTCTATTAAGAATCAAACGCTTTTAGAAGAATTAAATCAAACTTTAATTCAACAAAAAGGGTATTTAAATGAATTGGCTATTCTTGATAATTCAGTGCCGCTTTCTGAAGAATTAACTGATATTGATCCAGAAATTGCTGAAAGTAAAGCAGTTATTCTAAACGCAATGAAGGAACTTAGTGACCAAACGCAAGCAATTGAAGCGCAAATAAAGGCTAATTTAAAATCGGATTTAGCTGCGCTCAATGCTGAATTCAATGCTCTGCCTGAGAATGAAATCTGGGAACAGAATAATAAGTTCATGCTTGGAGTTATGATGAAAGTGCTTCAATCAGAAGAATTAAATGAGGTTGAGAAAAATACAGTAAGAGAAATTGCACATCAATGTTCTGTGGATGGCGGCACTATCGTTAATACAGCGAAAGCCTATCTGCCTTTATGCGAAAGAATCGAAGTAGAACAAATGAACTGTGATAATGTACAGGAGCGAAGACAAATATCTGACTCAGTCAATGAAATTAAAGCTAACATTTATCCTAATCCTGTGACAGATGTCGTTAATGTTTCTATTTCAGAAGAAGGAAATTATAACATTAAAATCATGGACATTTCGGGAAAAACAATCTCGAATGTTAAAAATTACCAAGACACTCAAATAAATATTGAACATCTTGAAAATGGGCTTTATTTCATAAGCATATCAAATGGTGACACAATTGTAAAAACAGAAAAATTTGTAAAATTATAATGTAAACAAAGGCCTTTGCCCTTTATAGGGCGAAGGCCTTACTTACTTTTTAAATATGAGAATTTCATTCCTTTTTATCTATGTGCTGATCTATAATTTGGCAACAGCTCAAATGCATGACAATATCTGGATGTTGGGTTATCCACCCAATGATTCTTTAATGCAATTTGGTGGATCAATGTTAGACTTTTCAGGAGGTGATCCGAATGTTTCTTTCTTTGAGACATCTGAACATTTAGGAGCTTCCGTTTCGATGTCAGATCCAAATGGCAACTTAATATTTTATTCCAATGGATGTAATATTAGAAACAGTAAACACGAGGTGATCGAAAATGGAGAGATGTTGATGCCGGGTTTTGCATATGAAATCAGATGTAATAATAGCCAATTTAGGGATCACTATGCCAGTTATCAAAGCATATTAGCCTTACAAATGCCTGAAAGACCAGAGCAGTATATTTTATTTCATCAATTTAGAAATGATACTTTTTTTCGAACATCTTTAAATTATTCAGAAATACAGTTTAATATTGAATATCCAAACGGAATTGTAACAAACAAAAACAAGATAGCATTAAAGGACACACTATCTCCCAACCTCACTGCGACCAAACATGCAAATGGTAGAGACTGGTGGATAATTACTCCTGAGAACCCTTCCTGGCAGAAGTTGAGTAATAGTTATTACACTCTTTTGCTTACATCAGACGGTGTTTCAGAGCCAAGTAAACAGTCTATTGGAGAAAGGTGGGAACGTCGCGATTGGAGTTGTCAGTCAATCTTTAGCCCTGATGGCTCAAAGTATATTCGGATGAATCCATTTTCAGGTCTCTTTATCTACGATTTTGACAGGTGTGAAGGGATTCTTTCTAATCCACAACACTTTTCCTTTCCATTAGATACAGTTATGTCAGGAGTTGCGGTATCTCCCAATAGCAAATTTCTTTACACTTGTTTACAAGACAAAATTTATCAATTTGATTTATCAAGTGATAATATCAAAGAAAGTATGGTAAAAGTTGCGGAATATGATGGTTTTCAAGACCCACTTAGCACTTATTTTTTTCAAGCAATGTTAGCACCTAATGGAAAAATTTACATTTCTTCTCCGAATACTGTGCGATCAATGACCGTAATTGAAAACCCAAATGAAAAGGGACTGACCTGCAATGTCAATCAACATTCCTTAAAACTAAAAACTCGTATAGGATGGATGACTCCTAATTTTGTCAACTATCGACTTGGTGAAATGGAGGAAGGTTGTGATGTAAATAGTGTGGATAAAATAGATTCTAAAATTGATAAAATTATCTTTCCTAATCCTTCTACTGGCACAATCCAGATTAACTTACCAACTGATATAGGAGAAGTCAATTTCCAACTCTGCGATATGGGAGGTCAGCAGATTTTTATTCAAAACGACGTCCTTCCATCTGAAGAAATTCATCTGATCAATATCGCCAATGGATTATATTTTTATAAAATATTTGATAGTCAGGGGCGTAGTTGGAGTGGAAAAGTGGTGGTAGCGCAGTAAGAATTTCTACTTCTTAATCTTTATTTTCATTCCAGCAGAAGGCGGACTTTCGAGCGAAAGCTCATTCAATTCCATAATCTCTTTCAGAGAGTTATTAGGATACTGCTCTATGATGTCAATAATTGACTCTCCTCTTTTGATGGTGTACATCATCATCTCATCGTCCTCCTTGAGTGCGTTTGGAGGCATATAATCCCAAATTAAGTTGGCTGATTTTTGAGGGATTTTTTCTACGTAAATAGGTTCACGATCAGCTGGGAACTGCGTGTATTTCGCGATTTGAAAGAGTTTGATTTGTTTACCAGGCATCACATTTGGAGAAACTAAATTGTTCCAAGCCAAAACACATTGTAGAGAGGTATTAAAAGTTTTGGCTAAATCATTCAAATTCTCTCCTTGACCAACTGTATAAATGGATTGGTAATACATTTCCTCATCCGTCTGCTCAGAAGGTGTAAATGCATATACTTTTTGATCTAACAGGTGAGATTCGTGAATCTCATTTTTTTGCAACATGCTAAGATATGAATTCATGGCACCCATCACTCTTTTAGGTAAAACCAATCTGTATCCTTTATTGGGATTATAATGAGTTGGAATTTCATCTTTCAAATAAGCCGGATTCAAATCTCGAATTACATTTAAAGCAATTCCTGTAACTTTCGCAATTGTATGAAAAGATAAATTATGTCGAACGGTTGTAGCATCGGTGAGCTGCATGTCCAAAGAAGGATAATTGGGTTTGATACCATGTACATCATAGTATTTCATCAAATAAGCTGCAGCAATAAATCCAGGAACATAACTCCTTGTTTCACGCGGTAAAAACTTTTTTAACCGCCAAAAATTCTTACTTCCGGAACGTTTGATGGCTCTTCTTACTCTTCCTGGTCCACTATTGTAAGAGGCAATTGCTAACGCCCAATCACCATATTTTGCATGATACTTTCTGAGATATTCAATAGCAGCTTGGGTCGCTTTTTCAGGGTCAAATCTATCATCCACTTTTGAGGAAATATTTAACCCATAATGTCTGCCTGTCTCAGGCATAAATTGCCAAAGTCCACCTGCTCCTACACGAGAAATTGCACGAGGTTTTAATGCTGACTCCGTAATTGCCAAATACTTCAACGCATCAGGCATATTGTTTTCTTTCAACAACTTTTCAAACAACGGAAAATAAATTACAGACCTTCCTACTATTGTTTTGGCATGCTCCCTTTTTAATAAAAAGTAGGTTTTAAGATACCCTTCGACAACTGGTGTGCAGCGCGATTCGAAAGGAATATCCATGGTAGGAATGACTGCTCGTGGGTTGGCAAGATTTAACGCTGGTACCGTTTCGTAGGACGAATAACTGGTTTGGCCTTGAACATTAAAACTTGAAAGAAATAGGAAAATATACGGAAGGAAAGCCTTAATGCTCATTATTTATTTTGTGTAAGTTTTTTCGAAAATTCTTAAAGGTTCTTAAACCCAGAAAAGTGCAAAAATACACTTATTTCACACTTCTCTGGGTTAAGAATTTGTTAGAGTTTAAATTCAAACAGCTTCTAAAAGTTTGGTAATTTTATTTTACTCGAATTTGCTGACCTGGTTTAATCAAATTGCTATTCAGGCCATTCAAATTTCTTAAGGCAACCACAGTGGTTCTGAATTTTTTAGAAATAGAATACAAAGTATCTCCTCTGGATACGCTATAGTACTGCGCATTGATTTCGTCAGGTAAATCGATTAAACCAGTATCTGTTGGACGGCTGACTGGAGGAATAACTCCGGTCTGAGGAGTTGAGGTGTTTGGATTTGTACGAGTTACAGGTGGAACTGGATCTGGTTGAGGAAAGGTAACAACATCAGAATTTCCATTCCCAGGAACTCGCTTGCCTCCTGTGGTTTTGCCATCAGTCGTCAAAGCTGGTTTTCCAGAATCATCACCGCTTTCATTTTCTTCATCAGCCCAAGCTGCTGTTGCTGGTTTTACATTAGGAATATCTTTTTGACGAATTTTTCGCCCCTTAATTTTTATGCTTTCACCTACTTCTGGTTGCGTGTTTGAAGGCATTCGATTTCTTTCATACAAATCTTTAAGGCTGATATTATATCGCTGTGCGATTTTGAGCATGTTGTCACCTTCCTCTACTACATGGTAGTTTTTGTTTTGCTTGTTACTCCTATTGTTAGATTGCCACCAACGTCTTTTCTCGCTATTATTTACGGTTTCTGATTTAGGCAATTCGATTAAATCACCACTATCATCTTCCAAGTCAAGTTTATTATCATTATTTTCATCAATAATATTTGGTTTTCGATTCGATTGAGGAGCAGCTTCATTTCTAAGTTTTGGAGCATTCTTCACATTCCAACCTCTAATTTTTATTTTCTCTCCTACCGCAGGTTGAGTATTGGACGCCATTCTATTTCGTTTATACAAACGCTTTAATCGAATTCCATATAATTGAGCGATTTGATACATGTTCTCCCCTTCTTTTACGTAATGGTATTTCTTTTTTTCTCTGAAAGAACGACGTTTCTTTTGAATATAAATTCGTTCCTTATCGGCCAATGGTTGGTTGGCATCCGAAAGTCGCTCATTATATTTTAAAACACATTTGATTTTGGTGTTGGTTAATTGAGCAATTTGGGCAGGTGTCTGACCACCACTTGCCAAAACCATTTTTACGTCATTGTTTTTCAATAACACGCCAGTTAAATTAGCAGACGAAGTATTCCCTGCTAATAGATCTGTGGAGGACATATCATCTAATTTAAACAACTCGTAGGTTTCAATAACACGAATCAACTTCTCTGCATAAGTTGCACTGGTTGCATACCCCGCTTTTTTTAAGCCATAAGACCAACTTTTATAATCTCTTGGGTTCAAAAAGAAAAGAAAATCATAGCGTCGGTTGGTTCTCAAAAACTCGGAATGTGCAACAAAACAAGCATCAGCACTTTTAAATTTTCTGAAACACGATTTTATCAATTTGCCATTTTCATCGCGATCATCATCTTTTCTATAATAGGTGCCTCCTTTCCAACTTGAACCACACTTAATACCAAAATGGTTATTGGCTCGCAATGCAAGTGTACTCGTTCCTCCTGCAGATTCAAGAATTCCTTGCCCCAGTTTTATACTGGCAGGTACACCTGCTCTTTCCATTTCTTGAATTGCGATGTCTTTATATCGTTCGATATAATCGAAGTAAACCGTGTTCTGACTAAACAGAACCACAGAAAAGAAAAGAAAAACAGCGATTGATAGTATCCTACTCATTACCTAAGGTTTTGAATTTCAATGGAATACAAAAATGTAGTATTCCTTTCGTACAACAAAAAAGCGGTGGATAAAAAGCGTAAATTCAGATGAAAAATACCTGAATATAGAGATTTAGTAAAGTTGAAAAACCAACATTTCGATTTGAAGCGGTTCTTTTTCTATTATACTTCGTTAAAAAGCCTCATCAATGCTAACGCATTGTCTATGTTTTTTGCCTTGTCTAATAGAAAAATAACTCACTTCAATTTCGAAACTTTATTATTTCAACTTTACTAAACATTCAAAGTTAGCTTAAGAAACTCTTAGTAGCTGACCAATAAAAATAGTATTGCCGCCAAGGTTGTTCATTTTGAGCAATTTTTTGACAGAAACCTTATACTTCTGTGAAATCATAAAAAGTGTTTCTCCTTTTTCTACCTTATGAAAATTTTCCTTTTCCTTTTTGACAGGAGGAGACGTCGGGTTCAGCTTAAAAGTCCAAGCTGGTTTTTGGCTTTTCTTTACTTTTCGACCTTTCAATTTTATCCTTTGACCAGGATATGGCACACCACTCGGATGCATTCTATTTCGCTTGGCAAGGTTGCTCAATCGCAAACCATACCACTGAGCAATGGTATAAAGCTCTTCTCCTTCTTTGACCAAGTGATATTCAGCCCCTTTTTCATATTCCTTTTTCTTCTTTTCAATAAACACTCGTTCTTTCGCAAAAAGACGTTGATTTGGGAGATTCAACCGTTCATTGTATTTGAGAACTCGCTTAATGTCCACTCCTGTTCGCAAGGCAAGTCCCATGGGTGTTTCATTTTCTTTTGCCAAAATTACTTTGACATCATTTACAGTAAATATAACAGGCGGAGAGAAAATGACATGAGGTCCACGATCGGCAACAGGTGGTTCTATTTTTTCAACTGGAAGGATTTTATCGTATAAGTGAAGATTCCACTTTTCAATAGTATAAATCAATTTTTCGGGATACATAGGATCGGTAGCATAACCAGCAGCTTTCAAGCCATACGCCCAACCGATATAATCATCTCTTTCCAACTCAAAAAGTGGAGCATACCAAGGTCGTGAGCGTAAAAACTCCGCTCGATCTTTAAAACATTCTTCCACAGAATTGTAGGCACGAAAACAAGATTTAATTAAATTTCCGGACGCATCATAATCATCATCTTCTTTATAAAAAGTAGCCCCTTTCCATTGATCGCCTCGACATTTTATCCCAAAATGATTGTTGGCAATCGTTGCCAATTCACTTTTTCCAATTGCTGATTCGTGGAGCCCTTGAGCAAGGGTGATGCTTGCAGGGATGTTCACGCGTTCCATTTCCGCAATAGCCAAATGCTTATATTTTTCAATATATTCTTCGTGAGGAGAGAGGTTTGCAATGGCATAAATACAAACGGAAAACATTAGGATTATTAGGGGTAGTTTTTTCATTTTCCTTGTTTTTTAGTGATGGGTAAACAATAAATTATTGTTTAACTATCACTTAAGTTGAAAAAGAGCGAGATGTATGAAAAAATTGTTACATCTGTTTTTTGTAAAAAGGAAGATAAATTCTTGATTGTGATCCATAGCACGCTCAATAAGTTCCAATGACTTTCGGTTTGTAATTCGGAATGATTTGTTTGATATGATGTTCCAGATGTCCAACATAATCTTTGATAAAATAATCCAATGAAGAAGGATTCGATTTAGGAACTGTTTGCCACGCCATTTGATCAAAACTATGATTGGAAAAGGATCTATTTTTTACCTCGTTTGGAATTTGATTAATAATTTCTGCAATATGGAAATTGTAAAATGCCCAAAAATCAATCAACGATTCCCACTTTCGATTTTGATAGTTTTGAGTAGAAACCCATTCCTCTTGTTTGTATCCCTCAAAAATTAAATCATCCTTGAAATTTGCAGTAACAAACCGCCGATGATTATTGGTAGCAGAATCTATCAAGTGACCCAAAATTTCTTTTTTTGACCACTTATTTGGTTGTGGTTTTTGAGAGGCTACTTCATCAGAAATTTCTTTAAGAACAGGACTGATATTTTTAACAATTTCAATTAAAATCTGAGCTGATTTGTCCATTTATTTAAACATTAAATTTCTTAACTCCTTTTTCTAAAACTTCAATTAATATTTCGATGGTAGTGAGCCGCGTTCTAAAACTTAAAACTGCCAATCGTAACCAATTTACGCCGTTCAAATTAGTAGAAGAAATGAATACGCGTCCATCCTCTTTTACATAATCAACCAGCTTGGCATTGAATTCATTCGCCTCGCCATTTTTAGGGATATAGCGATACATGCAAACTGAAAGTTCAGGTTGGGGGCCTACTTCAAAACCTAATTCTTGAATTTTTTCATAAAAATATTGACACAAAAGATACTTCTCTTCAAGACATGCTTTGAATGGATCCAATCCGAATAAATGCAATCCTAACCATAAGCGCAGCCCTCTAAAATGCTTTGTCAATTCAGGCGATAAATCTGCAGGACTCAATTCTTCATTTACCCCCAAAGTGTCCTGCATGTAACTCGCCTTGTAATAATGCGATTCAAATTGTGCTTTTACATCTTTTATCAAAATTGCACCTAAACCATAACTCAAAAACAACCCTTTGTGTGGGTCAATTGCTAAAGAGTCACTGCGCTCTACGCCTTTAAATTTCTCTTTCAGACTTTCTACCAAAATAAAAAATCCACCATAAGCCGCATCAATATGAAACCACATATCATTAGCTTCAGAAATATCAGCAATAGCATCAAGTGGATCGACGGCTCCAGCGTCAGTTGTACCAGCAGAACCAACTACCAAAAATGGTCTTAAGCCAGAACTTCTATCCAAGGCTACTTGTTTTTTTAAACCTTCCGCAGACATACGATAATTTTCATCCATCGGAATGTAGCGAATTACAGACTCGTTTAAGCCAGCAATTCGAATGGCTTTTTGAACACAATGATGCACCTGTTCCGTCAGATAAATCACTGCATTTTCCACATCACGAGAGCGGATTTGTTTTTTATCTCTTGCGGTGACAATGGCAATTAAATTGGCAATACTTCCCCCGCTCGTCAAGTTTCCCAAAGAACCTTCAGGGTAGCCAATCAATTCATTCATCCAACGAATTAGTTGGTTTTCGACACGAACAGCCCCTGGCCCACCGTAAAAAATGCCTGCATATCGATTGGTCACTGCCGCCAAGAAATCACCTAAAGCTGTTGTGTAAATACCTCCTCCAGGAATATAACCCAAGTGCCCTCCCGAAGCTGGATTCAACCCCACACTATCTACATTTTCCTTTAGAATTTTCAGTACCTCCTCCATATTTCTACCGCTTTCGCGGAAATGGGTGTTTAGCAAATCACGCCCATTTTCCTCTGAAACCACATAAGCTTTCAGCTTTTCGATATTATCAATAAAATCATCTGAGTACTCAGTAACCTTTTGAGTCCAATCTGCCCTTAATGTCGGAGATGGCTCCAACAAACGGGATGTTTCTTCTAATTTTAAAATCTCATTTCGCATCTGGCGAAATTAGGAAATTACCGTAATCCATTTTACTAAATTCCTTTCTGATAAATGTTTTTTAGCCGAACAAATACGACTAATGGTTCTTTTACTATTTTTGTCGTCAATTCGAAGCCTTATTAGATGATAGCAGTGATACCAGTTGCGGGAGCAGGTGCGAGACTTCGCCCACTTACCTACACTCAGCCTAAGCCGCTGATTCCTGTAGCGGGCAAGCCAATCATTTCTTACATCATTGATGACCTTACCAAAATCGGTACTAAAAAATTCATTTTTATTATCGGCTATTTGGGTGAAAAAATTGAGAACTTCCTCAAAGAAACTTACCCTGATCTTGATATGGAATTTGTCGAACAACAAGAGCGCCGAGGCTCAGGCCATGCTATTTGGTTGGCAAAAGATAAATGGAAAAAGTCAAAAGAGTTGGTCATCATGTTTGGCGATACGATTCTTGATTTGGATTATAAAAAAGTACTGAAAACCCAAAACTCAGTGCTATGCGTCAAAGAGGTGAGAGACCCAACCAAGTTTGGAGTAGTGGAAATGGATGAGGAAGGCAATATCACCAAAGTGGTAGAAAAACCGAATATTCCCAAGTCCAATTTGGCAATGGTTGGTCTTTATAAAATTAAAAATGTAAAAGCATTTGAAGCAGCTCTTGATTTCAATATCAAAAACAATTTTCATAGCGAAGAGGAGTTTCCGCTAACAGATGCTTTGCAGCAAATGATTAATAAAAATGTCAAATTCGATATTTTAAAAGTGGACAATTGGTTCGATTGTGGAAAGCGGGAAATTTTATTAGAGACCAATGCTACGATGCTTGATCGTAATTATGATTTTGATTCCATTCCTCAATTTGACTCTGCTATTTTTATTCACCCCGTGAGTATTGGCAAAAATTGCAAAATCGAAAACAGCATTATCGGCCCTCATGTGACGATTGGAGATAATGTTGAAATCAAATCAGCAATTATTAAAAATTCTATTATTGGAAACTACACACACATCAAAGAAGCAGTGCTTCAACGCTCAGTAATTGGAAACGATACTTCCATTACTGGCCTCCGCCAAAGCCTAAATATTGGCGATAATACAGAGATAGATTTTAGTAAATAATATATCATTCATTCTATACTGAAATATTAGCCCTTCCGTTCTAAATTCAAAAGAAATAACCATGAAGAATATTCTAACCACTTTTTTATTCACCTTTTTAGTATTTGGAATTTTTGCTCAATCAGGTCGATTAACTCCTGAAGGGCTTTGGGATTTGGGGCGTGTTTCACTTGACGATGTTTCGCCTGATGGAAAAACGATTTTGTTTGGTGTTACACATTATGATGTGGCAACCGAAAAAAGTAATCGTGACTTATATACAGTTTCATCAGATGGAGAATACACGCAAAAAATTACAGAATTTGAGGGAAGCGAATATGGTGCATCCTTTAGACCAGATGGAGAAATGATTGGTTTTTTGAGAGCAGGAAATCTCTGGGAAATGTATCCAGGAGGTGCACGTCAGAAGAAAATCAGCGATGAGCAAATGAATGGGTTTAAATATTCGCCTGACGGGAAAAACATCCTTTTCATAAGAGATGTAAAATATGGTGAACATGCCAATGAAAAGTATGAGGACTTGCCCAAAACAGAGGCAAAAATCATCGATAACTTAATGTATCGTCATTGGTCAAGTTGGGATGATATGGCCAACAGCAACATTTTTGTGGCACCTTACGAAAATGGAAAAATTACAGGTGAACCTAAAAATATCATGAATGAACCATTTGATGCCCCGCTCAATCCTTTCGGTGGCATGGAGCAAATTACTTGGAACCATGATGGGACAAAAATTGCTTATGCCTGTAAAAAAGCAACGGGAAGAGATTATACAGTTAGCACCAATTCGGATGTATATGTCTATGATTTGAATACTGGTGAAACAACTAACCTGACTGAGGGAATGGAGGGGTACGATATGGAAGCTACCTTTTCACCCAATGGCCGTTATGTTGCATGGAATAGTATGGAGGAAGATGGCTTCGAAAGTGATCGTAATCGAATTTTTGTTTACGATTTTGAAACCAAAAAGAAAACAGAAATAACAGCTGGATTGGATCGCGCCTGCAATCATCCACATTGGTCGAAAGACTCTAAAAAAATCTTTTGCCTTACCGGCGAAAAAGCCACTAATCAAATGGCGGTGATTGACTTGGCTGCCAAGCAATTTAAATTAGTCACAAGAGGAAAGCACAATTATTACGATGTCGTTCCATCAGACAATAAATACTTGATTGGCCGAAAAGCCTCTATGTCGATGCCGCATGAATTATATCGAGTTGATGTTCGAACTGGAAAAGAAAAGCAATTAACTTTTGTCAACAAAAAACAATTGGATGATATCAAAATGGGTGAGGTCAAGGAGACTTGGGTAAAAACAACAGACGGCAAAGACATGCTCGTTTGGATGATTTACCCACCTGATTTTGACCCAAAGAAAAAATATCCAACGTTACTTTATTGTCAAGGAGGACCGCAAGCAGCTGTAAGTCAGTTTTGGTCTTATCGTTGGAATTTTCAATTGATGGCAGCTAATGATTACATCATTGTTGCGCCAAACAGACGAGGTTTACCATCTTTCGGTCGAGAATGGAATGACCAAATCAGCGGCGATTGGGGTGGTCAAGCGATGAAAGATTATCTTTCTGCAATTGACGAAGCAGCTAAAGAACCTTATGTTGATGAGAATAATTTGGGCGCAGTTGGAGCAAGTTTTGGGGGCTATTCAGTTTACTGGTTGGCAGGTAACCACAACAAGCGCTTCAAGAGTTTTATTTCTCACTGCGGTTTATTCAATTTGGAAAGTTGGTATGGAACAACCGAAGAAATGTTTTTTGCGAATAAAGACATCGGCGGACCATATTGGGATCCAAAATTGAAAGAACAATATCTAAAGCATTCTCCACATAAATATGTTCAAAATTGGGATACTCCACTTTTAGTGATTCATGGTGAGAAAGATTTTAGAGTGCCGATTGGCGAGGGAATGCAAGCATTCCAAGCGGCTCAATTGCAAGGTATTCCAAGTCGTTTTTTGTATTTTCCGGATGAAGGGCATTGGGTGCAAAAACCTCAAAATGGTTTACTTTGGCATCGAGAATATTTTAGCTGGTTGGATAAGTGGTTGAA